>CAIMCU010000001.1 GCA_903839585.1 uncultured Actinomycetes bacterium
GATCCAACCCTTGCGATGCTTGAATCAGAGGGCCGCATCATCGCTCGCTACGTCGGCGAAAATCCCAACGGTTCACGCAATCTCATTGCTGGAATAACAAATGAACGTGGAAATGTTGTCGGACTTATGCCACACCCTGAACACGCTATTAATCCTTTAACAGGGCCAACAGCAGATGGACTTGGCTTCTTTACCTCAGTGTTAAAAGCGATGGTGAAGTAATGGCTCTCGATACCGTCGCCGTAGCAACAGCTAGCCCTGAGAGCACTCAACCCTTTGCAGAGCTTGGACTTAAGGCAGATGAGTATGCCCGCATTAAAGAGATTCTCGGGCGTCGTCCGACATCCTCTGAGTTAGCGATGTACTCGGTTATGTGGTCGGAGCACTGTTCATATAAATCATCAAAGGTTCACCTCAAACAGTTTGGCGACAAGGCTGTGAAAACCGATGCTCTTCTCGTTGGAATCGGGGAGAACGCAGGCGTTGTCGATGTTGGTCAGGGTTATGCAGTTACCTTCAAAATTGAGTCACATAACCATCCATCATTTGTTGAGCCGTATCAAGGTGCTGCAACGGGAGTTGGTGGAATCGTTCGCGATATTTTGACGATGGGCGCACGTCCAATCGCCGTCATGGATCCACTTCGATTTGGCCCAGCTGATGCTTCAGATACTCGTCGCGTTCTTCCAGGAATCATCGCCGGTGTTGGAGGTTATGGAAACTGTTTAGGTTTACCGAACATTGGTGGCGAAGTTGTTTTCGATGAAACATACTTGGGCAACCCTCTTGTTAATGCGCTCTGCATTGGAGTGATGAAACATAGCGACATCAAACTCGCTAAGGCAGCTGGCGCCGGAAATCTCGTTGTTCTCTACGGCGCAAAGACCGGTGGGGATGGAATCGGCGGAGTCTCAGTACTTGCCTCTGAAACATTTGAATCAACGGGGCCTGCAAAACGCCCTGCGGTACAGGTGGGAGATCCATTTGTTGAAAAAGTCCTTATTGAGTGTTCGCTGGAGATATTTGCTGCAGATTTAGTTGTGGGCATTCAAGATCTCGGTGGCGCAGGTCTTTCCTGCGCGACAAGTGAGCTTGCATCCGGTGGAAGCGGTGGCATGCGCGTGGAGTTAGATCGAGTTCCACTTCGAGACGCGTCACTTTCTCCAGAAGAGATCTTGATGTCAGAGTCGCAGGAGCGCATGTGCGCGATTGTCGAGCCGAAGAACATTGATAAGTTTCTAGAGATCTGCAAGAAGTGGGATGTTACCGTCACCGTTATCGGGGAAGTAACAGATGGTGATCGCCTTGAAATCACCTGGCACGGAGAGTTAATCGTTGATGTTCCACCTCGTACCGTTGCCCACGAAGGACCTGTTTACAACCGTCCCCTTGCTAAGCCTGAGTACGTTGATCGTGTTAATGCAGAGGTTATCGATGTAGCGCTTCCAAGTACTGCAGCAGAGATTAAAGCCGCCGTTTTAAAGCTAGCCGGCGCTCCGAACCTTGCAGATAAGTCATGGGTTACCGCTCAATACGATCGCTACGTTCAAGGAAACACTATTCAATCGCAACCCGATGACTCTGGAATGGTTCGTATTGATGAGAAGACCCACCTTGGCGTTGCTGTTGCAACCGATGCGAATGCAAACTGGTCTTACTTAAACCCTTACGAAGGTGCAAAGTTGGCCCTTGCAGAGGCTGCGCGAAATATTGCAACAGCGGGTGCTAAGCCACTCGCAGTCACTAACTGTTTGAACTTTGGTTCACCTGAAGATCCAGGTGTTATGTGGCAGTTTGCAGAGTCTGTTCGAGGCTTGGCTGATGGATGTTTAGAGATGGGACTTCCAGTCACTGGTGGAAACGTCTCCTTCTACAACCAAACAGGTGCGGTTGCGATTCTTCCAACACCGGTGATTGGTGTACTGGGCGTTATCGATGATGTTCGAACTCGAACTCCTATGAGCTTCGATAAGGCAGGTCTTGAGCTCTACCTACTTGGTGATACCGAAAATGACATAGCCGGTAGTGAATGGGCTTATCTCCATGGACAACGTGGTGGAAAGGCGCCGATTGCAGATCTTCAACGTGAGATGCGCTTAATCGACTTACTCGTTGCAGGACGCATAGATAAGGTATTTGTTGCCGCACATGATTTAAGTCAAGGTGGATTAAGTGCAACTCTTACAGAGATGGTTATGCGCCATAACGTAGGTGCAACTATTAACCTTGAAAACGTTGGCCAGATGCTTATTAGCGAGACACCTGGTCGCGTAGTGGTTGCCGTTGAAAACGCCAAGGCGCTCGGTGCGCTGGCTGCAAAGTTTAAAATCTCGCTGACCAAAATTGGAGTAACTGGAGGAGATGCGTTACAGATAAATGATGCATCGATTCCTCTGACAGAGCTTCGTAAGGCGCATACCGAGACATTTCCAAAGTTGTTTGGATAAAGATGAGAGACCCAGAGGTTCTTGAAGAGGTGAAGAGCTCACTTGCAGCACTTGCTGCCAAATCTCCTGGGCGCGCAATTGAGGTACGTGTTCCACCTTACGCTGCGATTCAATGCGGAGATGGGCCAACACATACCCGAGGAACTCCACCAAATGTGATTGAGATGGATGCACAAACCTGGCTCGAACTCGCTCGAGGAGAAACAACGTGGGATGCAGCGATGGAGTCTGGCGCAATAAATGCATCGGGTGCCCGAGCAAACTTGAGCGAACTTCTTCCACTTAGGATGACACCATGAGCCGACGCCCCGATGGATTGCTCAATCACAACATCCCAGGTGAGGATAAAGGCCCGCAAGATGCGTGCGGAGTCTTTGGCGTATGGGCACCTGATGAAGAGGTTGCCAAACTAACTTTTTACGGGCTTTACGCACTGCAACACCGCGGAACAGAGTCTGCAGGAATTGCAACAAGTGATGGCGAAAGAATTTTGATCTTCAAAGATATGGGGCTCGTATCGCAGGTCTTCACCGAATCAGATCTTGCCGTCTTAACAGGCAATCTAGCGATCGGTCACTGCCGATACAGCACAACAGGGTCGAGTACATGGGTTAATGCGCAACCGACTCTTCGTCCAACTCAGTACGGAACGCTCGCACTAGCTCACAACGGCAATCTGACAAATACAGGTGATCTTGCAGAGTTAGTACAAAAGTTAGAGGTCGTTCCATCTGATACTCGCGGTGCAACTACCGATACAGAGATTATGACTGCGCTCATTGGTCTGCAGGATGAGAAGAATGTTGAGGCAAGTGCGCTTGCAGTTCTTCCAAAGCTCGAAGGCGCCTTTTCACTTGTATTCATGGATGAACATACTTTGTACGCAGCGCGTGATCGACACGGAGTACGCCCATTAGTTGTTGGAAAGTTAGAGCGGGGATGGGTTGTTGCATCTGAAACCGCAGCGCTAGATATCGTCGGTGCATCCTTTGTCCGCGAAGTAGAGCCAGGGGAGTTCTTATCAATTAATGAGGATGGTATTCGTTCGCAGATGTGGGCAAAACCTGAACCTAAAGGATGCATCTTTGAGTATGTCTACTTAGCTCGTCCAGATACTTCGATTGCTGGAAGAGGAATTCATAAGACTAGGGTTGAAATCGGTCGACGCTTAGCCATCGAGGCGCCAGCTGAGGCTGATTTAGTCATTCCAGTTCCAGAATCAGGTACTCCCGCAGCAATCGGATACGCGCAAGAGTCGGGGATTCCATACGGCCTTGGATTAGTGAAGAACTCA
>CAIMCU010000002.1 GCA_903839585.1 uncultured Actinomycetes bacterium
ACCTTGCCGTAAAACTCATCGTTGTCGTTGTAATCCTCGAAGTACTTTGCATCGATGCCTGTTGACTCGATGAACTTCTCAAGAGTTGGGTAAGTCTTTGACTCTTCATCAAAGTCTAAATACAAAGGCCAGTTGCCCCACCGAACTAAATTCTCAGTTCCACCGCTACTAGATCCGCCTCCACCACATGCGGCGAGCGCAGTTGCTGCACCTACTCCTCCGACGCCTGCTAAAACAGCACGACGGGATACATGTGAATTTAGAACTTCGCGTGCTTCTGGTGAGAGTGATTTCTTGTTAGCCACGACGTGGACTCCTTTTGTTTCCGGTGTAAGGGACGGTTGAACAGGCTCAAGATATAGCCAGAGTGGCCTCTAGGCCAAACCTTTTCGATGTGATTTCGAGAGGTAATTTGGAGCAGATCAGAGGTTTAAATTGCTCATCACATGCTTAATACGGGTGTAATCCTCAAATCCGTAGGCAGAGAGATCCTTGCCGTATCCAGAGCGCTTGAACCCACCATGAGGCATCTCAGCCACGATTGGAATATGGGTGTTAATCCAGACAGCTCCAAAGTCCAGGGCACGGGACATGCGCATCGCAGTTCCGTGGTTTGAGGTCCAGACAGATGATGCCAAGCCGTACTCAACATCGTTAGACATCGCGATCGCCTGCGCCTCATCCTTAAAGCTCTGAATGGTAATTACAGGGCCAAAGATTTCCGATTGAATCATCTCATCGCTTTGCTTGAGATCTGCCACAACGGTTGGAGCCATGAAGTAACCATCACGATCGAGCCCCTTGCCACCTGCAACAACGCGAGCGTGCGAAGGTGTGCGCTCGATGAATCCCTTAACGCGAGCAAATTGATTTGCGTTGTTCACTGGCCCAAGGAGAACATCCTCGCTAGGTGCTCCGATAGCGATCTTGTTGTTTGCTTGATCAGCTAGAAGTTTGACCATCTCTTCGTAGACACCCTCTTGAACGATGACGCGGGTTGCCGCAGTGCAATCTTGGCCTGAGTTGAAGTATCCAGCGATCGCAATCTGCTCAGCTGCAGCTTCAAGGTTTGCATCGTTAAAGACAACGACTGGTGCCTTGCCACCTAGTTCGAGGTGAACTCTCTTGAGCTGCTTTGCTGCAGAGCCTGCAACCTCCATTCCAGCGCGAACCGATCCGGTAATAGAAACCATGTCAGGTCGCGCGTGATCAACAAGTGCTGCGCCGGTTGCGCGCTCGCCACAGATAACGTTAAAGACTCCTGCAGGTAGGTGCTCGCCCATAATCTCAGCCATCAAAACTGTTGTAACCGGAGTTGTATCACTGGGTTTTAGAACAACTGTGTTTCCCGCAGCGATAGCAGGTGCCCACTTCCATACAGCCATCATCATTGGATAGTTCCACGGAGTTACCTGTGCGCATACACCAACTGGTTCGCGGCGGATAAATGAGGTCATGCCCTTCATATACTCACCAGCAGACTTGCCCTCTAAGTTACGAGCTGCTCCTGCAAAGAATCGAATCTGATCCACCATCGGTGGGACTTCCTCGGATGCGGTTAAGCCTTCAGGCTTTCCGCAGTTCTCTGACTCGGCTTTAACAAACTCATCTGCACGCGCCTCGATGGAGTCTGCAATCTTAAGCAAAGCGCGCTGGCGCTCTGATGGAGTTGAGTCGCGCCAATCTACAAATGCATCAGAGGCTGCTTTGAGCGCCTTATCTACATCGGCTGCGTTTGAGTTAGGGGCGGTTGCAAACTCTATTCCCGTTGAAGGGTTAATGAGCGAGGTCGTTTCCCCCGATGATGAGTCAACAAGCTTTCCATTAACAAAGTTCTGTAGCTTTTTCATCTCTACTCCTGCCCCTTTAATGCACGCACTAACTGATCACCGTGATCATGTGGATGGTTTGTGTAACTATCGAGCCAATCCTTTACCGTCATCTTTCCTCGCTCTGAGTGCTCTCCCCACTTAGCTAAATCAGCCTCAGATAAACGCTTCAACACATCGAGTGAGCCTGCACGAACAGAGGCGTAGACCGCGATTGAGTTAGTTACATCGCCGGTTTCATAACCAAGAAACTCAGCTGTTGCCCATGCGCTTTCATCGTAACCTTGAATAAGAGATCCTTCGGGCTCTGCAACGAGTCGACGAAGTCGCGCATATGACTGTGCTTCAGAGTCGGCCATGTGATGAATGATCTGACGGGCAGACCAACCATTCTCATGCTTAGTATCTAGCTGATCCTTTTGCACCCCACGTGCCAAGTTGAGAAAGAACTGCGTGGATGATTCGTAGTTTGCGATGTAATCCTTGAGGCTGCTCATGGTGAGCATCATATGGGCAAGCTACAAAAGAGTGAAGGTGAAGGTTCGTCTGGCTCCAACGTTATTCGTAACCGCCAGAGGGCCAGAAACAGCCCCGGCAGGTACCGCCACGGTAAAGGTGTTTGCATCTGGATTAGTCGTGTTCACATTTTGAGCCGCAACAACGATGGCACCGCTTGCGCTCTGGAACTCAACGGTGCTGCCGAGTACGAAGTTCTTGCCTGTAAAGGTCAGGGTGTTACCCACGCTTCCACTGCGACCAGAGCCAAGGGTTGTGTTCACATAATTTGTCACAACAGGTGCGGCAGCCGTCCTGGTCTCAACATTATTCAAACCGTTTACACCTATCTCTCCACCGCCACCAACATTTCCAGTCGGCTG
>CAIMCU010000003.1 GCA_903839585.1 uncultured Actinomycetes bacterium
CGTGCTTTGAGATCGTCACACTCACCTGCAAAGACAAGTGGAGGAAGCGACTTCAACTCGGCAACAGCTGCTTTAACCGCAGCGCCATCAACACCACCTGGCCATTGAGGTTGCTGCGCGGCAACAAGGCCCGGCGTGAAGAGGTTATCTATCGTGGTCATGGGGTTAAGGGTATGGGTAAGAGGTAGGTTCTCGCGGATGGATTATCCGAAGAAGATCTCTGACTCTTTGTAGCGCTCGATTGGGACCGTCTTGAGCTTCTCCGTTGCACTAGCAAGGGGAACACGCACGATATCTGTTCCGTGAAGTGCAACCATCTTTCCCCAGTCGCCTTCAGATGCTGCAGTGATCGCCTGTAATCCAAATCGAGTAGCGAGAACTCGGTCAAAGGCGGTTGGGGTTCCACCGCGCTGTATGTGGCCAAGTACAGATGTACGCGCCTCTTTACCTGTCTTCTCTTCTATCTGCTTAGCAAGCCACTCACCGATGCCTGACAACTTAACGTGTCCAAATGCATCTAGCTCGGAGTCCTTAGTAATCATGTCTCCATCTTGAGGAATAGCACCCTCTGCAATAACGATGATTGGTGCGTAGCTGCTCTTAAACCGTGACTCTACCCATTCGCAAACCTTGTCAACTGAAAACTTAACCTCAGGGATCAAGATGCATGCAGCACCTCCGGCTATACCTGAGTGAAGAGCGATCCAACCTGCATGGCGACCCATGACCTCAACGATTAAGGCACGGTGATGTGATTCAGCTGTTGTATGTAGGCGATCTATCGCCTCGACTGCGATGTTTACAGATGTATCAAAACCAAATGTGTAATCAGTGTTATTGAGGTCGTTATCAATAGTCTTCGGAACTCCGATGACCTTAACGCCAAGGGAGTCAAGCTTTGTAGCAACTCCGAGAGTATCTTCTCCGCCAATTGCTATGAGTGCGTCTATGCCTTGATCGGCAAGGTTTTGCTTGATGCGTTCGACGCCGTTCTCGATCTTGAATGGGTTTGTGCGGGATGAGCCAAGAATAGTTCCACCGCGCGGCAAGATTCCACGGGTCGTCTCAAGGTTAAGCGGCATTGTGTAGTTCTCAAGCGGGCCTTTCCAGCCATCGCGAAAACCGACAAACTCATGACCGTACTCTTTAACACCCTTACGAACTACCGCACGGATAACCGCATTTAGTCCTGGGCAGTCTCCGCCACCTGTAAGTACACCAATACGCATGAATTACTCCAAAGATATTTTTGATTAAAAAGTGGTCGTCATTGACCGGCACAGTCTAGCCTTGACTCATGGGTAACCGAAAATTAGTCGCTGGGGTGGACTCATCTACACAATCCACCAAAATCGTCATTCGTGATGCGCAGACAGGTGAACTAATCCGCCAAGGGCGAGCCTCACATCCAGATGGGACCGAGGTCGATCCTCTCCACTGGAAAAACGCACTCGACACGGCGATGAAAGAGATTGGTGGCATTGATGATGTCGATGCGATTTCAGTTGGTGGACAACAGCATGGAATGGTCGCCCTGGATGAGTCCGGAAAGGTTATCCGTCCAGCTCTGCTTTGGAATGATGTAAGAAGTGCAAAGGAGGCCACGCAGTTAAATCAGGAGCTTGGTGGAGATGCGCAAACTGCTCGCAAAGTTGGCTCTGTTTTAGTTGCATCCTTTACCGCCTCCAAACTGAGATGGCTTGCAGATCATGAAAAAGAGAACGCCGCAAAGGTGCGTGCTGTTGCACTGCCACATGATTGGGTTTCATGGCAGTTAAGTGGGGCCAAGGATTTAGACTCTCTCTTTACCGATCGAAGTGATGCTTCCGGAACCGGTTACTTTGATCCTTCAACATCCCATTACCGCTATGAGATTCTCTCTTTAGCTCTACGCCACGACAGCGATATAACTCTTCCACAGATAATCTCCCCTTCAGCCTTTGGCGGAGAAACTACTAACGGGGTACCTATTGCCGCTGGAGCTGGAGATAACGCCGCTGCTGCTCTGGGTATACAAGCCGAACCCGGAGATGTTGTTGTCTCACTTGGTACAAGTGGAACCGCATTCGCAGTCTCAACTACTCCTACACACGATGCATCAGCTGCAGTAGCTGGCTTTGCAGATGCAACGGGGCTCTACTTGCCTCTTGTCTGCACACTCAACGCTGCTCGAATACTCGATGCCGCAACAAGAATCCTAGGAAAAACCCATGATGAGGTTGGCAAACTTGCACTTGAATCAACACCTGGTGCACATGGCTTAACACTTCTTCCATACTTTGAGGGCGAGCGAACACCCAACCGTCCTACTGCTACCGGAGCTTTTTCGGGCATGAACTTAGCAAACTCAAACCCTGCTGACATGGCGCGAGCGATGATTGAGGGAATGCTCTGCGGACTAGTTGATGCCGTCGATGCACTTGAAAAACTTGGAGTGGGAGTCAAAAGAATTCTTCTCATTGGCGGAGCTGCTAAGAACCCTGCTGTTGCAAGTATTGCATCCGCACTTTTTGGCAGAGAGGTGTTGGTGCCACCAGCTGGTGAGTACGTAGCAGATGGTGCAGCGCGTCAGGCAGCATGGGCGCTTTCCGGTCAGGAGAGCGCACCTATCTGGAACTTAGGAAAGATTGAGAGTGTTACCTCAAAACCAACACCGGATGTTATTGATAAGTATCGAACTCTTCGCGATCAAACTACCTCCTGGGACTAACCGGTCCGTATTGGGATAAGGTACCTAAATGTCCTTAGCACCAGAGATCGCCGCATTTATTGAAGCCGGAAATAAAGCGGGACTTCCAGAGCTCTGGGATGCGCCCGTTGAGGTTCATCGCGCAAATACTCAAAGTAGACCAGCCAACGGTGGAACCCCTGAGCCAATCCATGAAGTTAAAAATCAGTACATCCCAGGGCCAACGGCCGATCTTCCTATTCGCATCTATCGTCCAAACGATAAGACGGACAATCCAGCAATAATCTTTTTTCATGGTGGCGGATGGGTTTTAAACTTTATAGATATTTATGACGCGATGTTGCACCGCCTTGCAAACCAGAGCCAAGCAACTGTTATCTCCGTTAACTACCAAAAAGCTCCCGAGCACCCTTATCCGACGCCCTTTAATGATTGCTATGCCACGCTGCTATGGGTTAAAGAGAATGCTCTAAAGCTTGGAGTGAACCCCTCGAAGATAGGCCTCTTCGGAGATAGCGCTGGTGGTAATTTGGCTAGCGCAGTCGCTCTCAAGGCGCGCGATAACAATGTTTCATTAGCTTTCCAAGTTCTGATTTACCCCTGCAATGAGCGCAACTTTGATACCGCCTCCTACCGTGACATGGCTGAAGGTTTTGGATTAA
>CAIMCU010000004.1 GCA_903839585.1 uncultured Actinomycetes bacterium
TCGCTCTTCCTATCGACGGCTACAGCGGATGAGAAGAGTGCAGTTGAGGCAATCTCCTCTGGAGATGGCACAAACTCAATGATCTTCATTCATCGCGGTCCATCCAAAGGTTCGAGGTTCTTAATTAGCTCGAAGGGTTCATCGATTGGTCGCTCATCAGAGAGTGAGATTTTCCTCGATGATGTGACTGTGTCGCGTTCACACGCTCAAGTATCAAAAATTGAGGGTGGTTTTCATTTAGTAGATCAAGGAAGTCTCAACGGGACTTATGTAAACAACGTCTCAGTTGCCGATGTTGCACTTACTAATGGGGATGAGATTCAGATTGGAAAGTTTCATATGCTCTTCATAGGGGCTCAAAACAACAAAACAGGGGAGAAGTAAGTGAGTGTTCCAGCACGCGCCTATTTAAGTATTGGTGAAGTTCTATCAAAGTTACGCGGAGATTTTCCCGACATAACTATCTCCAAGATTCGTTTTCTTGAGTCCGAGGGCCTAATCGAACCTCAGCGAACCCCATCTGGGTATCGTAAGTTCACATCAGTAGATTTAGAACGCCTTCGATACGTTCTCTTGGCTCAGCGAGATCAGTACCTTCCACTACGAGTAATAAAGGAGAACCTCGACGCTCTAGATCGTGGGCTTGAACCTGCATCTGCAGTTGGTGGTTTTGCCGCACCGCGCCCAACCCTTGCTACCGTTGATGGGGAGTTAACCCCGGCCTCATTCGCTCAAGGCTCTGATATTCGCTTGTCTCGAGAGGAGCTACTTGCTGCATCTGGTCTCGCCGATGCCCAACTAGTCGAGCTCGAAGGGTTTGGATTCATAACGTTGCGCGGTCGTCACTACGATGGTGACGCCCTCTCGGTAGCAACTGCGGTCTTTGAGATGTCAGGCTTTGGCATCGAGCCGCGGCATTTGCGCTCCTTTAAGTCGGCGGCAGATCGCGAGATCGGTCTTATAGAGCAGGTGATCACTCCGCTTAACCGTCAAAAGAGCAACGATTCAAAGGCAAGAGCGCAAGAGGTGCAGAAGGAGATCGCATCCCTGTCGGTACGTCTTCACGCAGCTCTTGTACGAGCTGGCTTAAATCGACCTCGTTAAAGAAGATTAGACGAGATAAGACAAGATAAGACAAGAATTAATATGTCTACAGAGGTTGAGGTGGTCGGGGTTCGCATTGAGATGCCTTCTAACCAACCCATCGTTCTTCTGAAGGAGTTAAACGGCTCGCGCTTCCTGCCAATCTGGGTCGGAGCTAATGAGGCTACAGCGATCGCCTTTGCTCAGCAGGGACTGACCCCAAACCGTCCCCTATCTCATGACTTAATGCAGAGCATGGTTGTGGCTTTGGGTGCAAAGCTTGTCTTGGTAGAGGTTACTCATTTGGACAGTGGAGTCTTTTATGCCCAACTGTCCTTGGAGAGAGATGGTCAGCTACTTCCGCCTGTCTCTGCTCGGCCATCCGATGCGATAGCGCTAGCTCTTCGCGCCAACGCTACGATCAAGGTTGCTACCTCGCTTCTTGATGAAGCGGGGATAAATATCCCTGAGAGCTCGACCCCTGGGGCCGGCTCCGACCAGGAGGTCGAGAGGTTTAGAGAGTTCCTAGACCAGATCAACCCGGATGATTTCGCCGGATAACACTCAACCTATACTTTACCTTTGCCCCGTGTCGGTCGTTGAATGAGCCCACCTCGGGGCTTAGCCTTATCACACTCCCCAGTAGAAATGAGCTTCCCGTGACCTCCCCAGTTACGCCAGATCAGGGCCAGGATTTAAACCGCGATGAAATCGGATATCGCGGAGCCACTGCATGTGCAGCCGCTGGAATCTCATACCGCCAGCTCGATTATTGGGCGCGTACTGGATTGGTAGAGCCAAGTGTGCGCAGCGCAACGGGCTCTGGAACATCTCGGCTCTATGGTTTTCGCGACATACTCGTCCTAAAGATTGTTAAGCGTTTACTCGATGCCGGCGTATCTCTACAAAACATTCGTACCGCCGTTGATCACCTTAGATCTCGCGGTGTAACAGAGCTTGAAAGCATTACCTTAATGAGCGATGGAGCATCGATCTACGAGTGCGCAAGTCCAGATGAGATCGTGGATCTTCTACAGGGCGGACAAGGGGTCTTTGGTATCGCTGTGGGTAAGGTTTGGCATGAGGTTGAGGGTTCCTTAGCCACGCTTCAGGGTGAGGTAAATGGGGTTGTCACCGGTGGCGAAAGTAATGATGAACTCTCACTCCGTCGCAAGGCCAAAGGCGCTTAAAAACAATACTCTCTGCTCCTAGAAGTTACCGAGGTACTACTCGGCGAGGATTTAGGGGAGCGGCGTGTCATTTGAAGCTGAGAGTTTCATCGGACGACATATAGGTCCGAACAGCTCCAATGTTCAAACAATGCTTGCAGAGCTCGGTTATACAGATCTTTCTGCATTCACCGCCGATGTTGTTCCTGAAAGTATCGCTATGGCGCAGCGGTTAGAGGATCTTCTTCCTGCGCCACAGAGCGAGGTAGAGGTTATTAATCTGCTTCGATCAATTGCGGCGCAGAACAAGATAACAACCTCGTTAATCGGTTGTGGTTACTACAACACAGTTACGCCAGCTGTAATTAAGCGCAACGTCTTGGAAAACCCTGCCTGGTATACCGCATACACTCCTTATCAACCTGAAATCTCACAAGGTCGACTTGAAGCCCTTTTTGCATTTCAAACTGTGATTACCGATTTAACTGGTCTTGCAATCTCCAACGCTTCGATGTTGGATGAGGCGACAGCTGCTGCTGAGGCGATGACGCTCGCTAAGCGCATCTACAAAGGATCAGATGCTGCAATCTTCGCAATTGATATCAATGTGCACCCGCAGACTAAGGCCGTTGTTCAAACTAGGGCTAAACCACTCGGCATCACCGTACGTGAGTTTGATACGCAGGTAGATGGCGTCCTTGATAACCTCGACATCTTCGGGGTACTGCTTCAGTATCCAGATACCTACGGTGCGATCTATGATTATTCGGATTTGACTAACAAGGTGCATTCCAAAGATGCACTCGTAATCGCCGCTACCGACTTATTGGCTCTTACTCTCTTGAAACCACCAGGGGAGTGGGGCGCTGACATCGCTGTAGGAAGTGCACAACGTTTCGGTGTGCCCATGGGATTTGGTGGACCGCACGCTGGATTTATGGCGGTGCGAGA
>CAIMCU010000005.1 GCA_903839585.1 uncultured Actinomycetes bacterium
CCCTTAATGAAGATGAGATCGGCGAATACTCAGGTGCGAAGAAAGAGATCCGCCCGGTCACAATCGCTACTTATCAAGTAATGACTAAGAAGAAGAACGGTGTTTACGCACACCTTGATCTCTTTGATACCCATGACTGGGGCTTAATTATTTACGATGAGGTTCATCTTCTGCCAGCACCAATATTTCGCTTTACAGCTGATATCCAATCTCGCCGTCGACTTGGATTAACCGCGACCCTTGTGCGCGAAGACGGTATGGAGGGTGAGGTCTTCTCGCTCATCGGCCCAAAGCGTTTTGATGTTCCCTGGAAAGAGATTGAGGCCCAGGGATACATCGCACCAGCAGAGTGCATTGAGGTCCGCGTAAACCTTACCGAGGCTGAGAGATTGTCCTATGCAACAGCAGAGCCTGAGGAGCGCTACCGTTACTGCGCAACTACACGCACCAAGCGCAACGTTGTAGAAGAGCTCGTTGCTCACCATGCAGGAGAGCAGATCCTAGTTATCGGTCAGTACATCGACCAGTTAGATGAGTTATCTGAGTTTCTTGGGGTTCCGGTAATTAAGGGTGAAACTCCCATTAAAGAGCGGGAAAAACTCTTTGCCGCCTTTAGAACTGGTGAGATTACCTGTCTGGTTGTTTCAAAGGTTGCAAACTTTTCAATTGATCTTCCCGATGCAACGATTGCCATTCAAGTCTCTGGTGCATTTGGATCACGTCAAGAGGAGGCACAGCGACTTGGTCGAATCCTTCGTCCAAAGTCTGATGGGCGCGGAGCAAAGTTTTACTCTGTGGTTTCACGAGACACTATCGATCAAGACTTTGCACAAAACCGCCAGCGCTTTCTAGCTGAGCAGGGTTACTCTTACAGAATTATTGATGCAGACGATGTTTTTCAAGGCAAGCTCTAAATCTCTCAAGATCTACCTTATAGAAATCGTGATGCTCACCATCGATATGGATAACTGGTACTTGTTCACCGTAAAGTTTCTCTAAATCTGAATTACCTTCGATATACGAAAAAGCGATCTCAAACTCGAACTCTTCTCTGACAGAGTCGAGCTTGTCGATAGCCTCATCGCACAGATGACAGCCGTGCCTTGAGTAAACGGTGATGATACTCAAACTACTTCTTCTTTTTACCTTGCTTGAAGATGCGGGTAACAAACTCATCTGCAACAAGTCTTGCATCGTGGCGAGTTTGGGCGATATTTGTCTCAGCGTTCTTTAAGAGAGTTTCAACAGTTGTTTTTGAGACGCTTCCAACCATCGGTCCGTACTTGTTTGAGAAAAGCTTGTGAATTACTTCGCTCACAGATGTTGCTAACTCTGCTCGGGCTTGATCAAGGGTTGGCTCTGGACGCTTTGCACCGCTTGTGAAATCAAGGTTTGCTGCTTTACGGCCTTTAATTCGAGCGACCGCTTCATCTCTAGAGGACATGTAGGAATTCTCTCATCCTGCTAGATTTCTCGCTATGGCAACCAAAGTTCGCAGAGTTCTGATTGCCTTTTTACTATCTATCCTCTTTATTCAACCCGTCGATGCCTTTGCATATGGTCAAGCTCGCGAGGCTACGGTGTGGGGCCACATATACGCAGCCCCGGCATCTGGAAAGATTTCAACACAATCAAGGCCAGCTCCGAAGCGAATAGAGAAGAAATCTACTTTTCTGGTCAAGTACACAGGTTTTCCAAAATGGGCAGAGGATGAGTTTCAAGCTGCTGCAGATGTTTGGGCAGAGAATTATCCATCTGATGTTCCAATCAATATCGATGCAACATGGACCCGGATGACTTCACCTGAGATATTAGGAACCGCACGACCAGATCAGTTTCACTCAGGGTTTACAAACGCACCAGACTTATCCCTTTGGTATGCAACGGCAATGGCTAATGCAATCTCTGGGCGTGATTTAAATGGAAGAAATCCAGAGCTCATTATTCAAGTTAACTCGACAGCTAACTGGTATCAAGGTGGTCCAACTGGAACCATTACAACACGTGAGTACGATCTTCAATCGGTCTTTCTACATGAGATGGCTCATGGTCTAGGTTTTCTTGCAAATGATGAGTACGACGCTTTTACGGGTATTGGTCGTATCGATCAACCAACTCCATTTGAGGCGTACGCACTTGTAGAGGACAAAAGACGTCTTGCAGATCTACCTTCACCATCGATAGAGCTCGGCACGGCTCTAACCTCAAAGTTGGTGTGGTCGGGTCCTTTGGGAGTAGCTGCAAATAATGGAGTGATGCCGCTTCTCTTTACCCCTTCACGATACTTAGACGGTTCATCCATTAGCCACTTAGATGATGCAACCTTTTCAAAGACCGGTCCTAACTCTGTCATGACTCCGAGCTTAGAAGGCGGCGAAATCTTTCATGAGCCAGGGCCACTACTGCTTGCGATGATGAAGGACATGCGAAACAAACCACCTGCCGGTATCCCCTTTGGTATTCCACTCAAAGTTAACGCTGTCTCTGCCATAGTCTCCGACGCATCTGCAATCATTAACTTTGATCCACCCAGCAATGCACGCGCTACGCAGGTTTCTGGGTATGTAGTTAAAAATCTACGCACAGGTGTCTCGAAAACCTATACAGATAGCCCTGTCCTGGTTACTGGATTGAAGAATGGAACCTCTTATACCTTTACAGTTGCAGCGAAAAATGAAAACGGTTCATCAGATCCTGTAGTTACCAATCTGGTGACTCCACAGGCGGGCTGGAAGAAGACTACCCTTGATGGAAACGCCGACGCCAAGAGTTTAACCGCAACTGTTTTCAATGGAAAGCAGACCGTTGTATATACCAACTCAAGAAATGGCTCTCTTAACCTTGCTACGTGGAGTGGTACTAAGTGGAGCAAAGTTGTTGTCGATGGTGTTGGTGGAGGCGCAGGCCGTACAACTAACCCAATTACAGGCCCCGTATCGGTATGCGTAAACGGAAGTGGCAGTAAACAGACTCTCAATATTTTTTATACTGAGAAAATCGATCAGTACTTGCGCTACGCCGCTTATAACGGAAAGTCTTTTTCCTATGAGGTGGTAGATGGCAACGCTGCCGTTGAAAACTCATACAAGGATCCTGTGCGCGTTCGCACAGATGGAAACTTAAGTGTTTCAAGTGCATGCGTTGCAGATAACCGTGGAGTTCAAGTCTTTTATCGCGATGACTCTCAGGGAATTGTATTGGGGGCGTTTAAACCCTCCGATGGAATTGACTGGGTATATGAGTTGGTCGATGGAGATAAGAACACTGAGGGAAGATCTACAGGAGATGTTGGTTTTCACCTAGATGCCTACTCAGATGGCAAGAAGACCTGGGTAATTTACGACTCAATGATTACACCTAACTCAAGGAATGAGGCTATCGAAGGCGCTGTTCGCGTTGCGGTGCGCAGCGGTACCGATCCACTCACCTGGAGTTACTCAAACCTTGATGTAACTGGTCTTACTCGAATCGTTCCTGGATATGACGTGAATCTAAAGAGCACCTCAAAAGGTGTTCTTGCGACGTGGATGACTACCCCTGTATCGGGTGTTCCAAAGCCTCAACTTATTAAGTGGGGCTATGTAAACACCTTGGATTCTTTCCAGGCAATCTCTCCTGGAAAGCTTGGATATCCAAGTAAGCACATCAATAGCGATGCAAAAACCACAATCTTCAACTGCGAACTGCGCCTTTGCGCTCTCGACCTCACTAGTAAAAAAATCTCACTTGTAGCCAAAGAACAAAACCCAGACGGTATCGAGACCGCCTGGGTAGTTCTTAATAAAGTTCGCTACTTGGTAGCTGGCATCAAGGGCCAACTAACACTTCTTCGTCCGTAAGAGTATTAACCCTTACTTAGCGTTGCGACGCTGGATGCGAGTCTTCTTTAAAAGCTTCTTATGCTTCTTCTTCGCCATACGCTTGCGTCGCTTCTTGATTACGGAACCCATAGATCACGCCTTCTCTTTGCTGTTATTGAGGGGTTTAGGTTACCGCGTCTTGAGGTAGAAGATTGATGACGGATTTGCGCCTATACCGCTTGCCAAAAGCGCTACACCGTTGCCTGGGCTATACGAGAGTGCGAGAGGTTGACCCATTGCGGAGTTAGATACCGCGCCAGTAATAACGCCTTTTGAATCGATTGCAAGGATTACTCCCTGACC
>CAIMCU010000006.1 GCA_903839585.1 uncultured Actinomycetes bacterium
ACACCGTTAAGACAGCAAAGCTTGCAAGCACTAAGTACTTAGACTCTCTTCCAACCTCAGGTGATGCAAAGACTGGCCATGGTTTTAGGGATCTTGAACTTGAAAAAGAGGTCCTAGAGCTCACCAGAACACTTGGAATTGGTGCTCAGTTTGGCGGAAAGTACTTCTGTCACGATGTGCGCGTTGTTCGACTACCTCGTCATGGTGCATCTCTGCCTATCGCAATCGCGGTTTCATGTTCAGCTGATCGCCAAGCAAAGGCGAAGATCACAAAGGATGGGATCTTCTTAGAGGAGCTAGAAACAGAGCCGGCTCACTTCCTGCCAGAGACAACTGATGAGCACCTCAACGACAACGTTGTTGCTATCGATCTCTCACAACCTATGGATCAAATCCGTGCCCAGCTCTCAAAGCATCCGGTCAAGACCCGCGTATCGCTAACAGGAACGATCGTTGTTGCCCGCGATATGGCGCATGCTCGCCTGAAGGAGATGCTTGACTCTGGAAAACCACTTCCTGATTACATGAAAAAGTACGCCGTTTACTACGCAGGTCCTG
Source organism: uncultured Actinomycetes bacterium (assembly GCA_903839585.1). Lineage (GTDB taxonomy): Bacteria > Actinomycetota > Actinomycetes > Nanopelagicales > Nanopelagicaceae > Planktophila. The sequence continues at coordinate 559 of CAIMCU010000006.1, forward strand.
CAAAGACTCCAGTTGGTTACGCATCAGGTTCCTTTGGTCCAACGACCGCAGGGCGAATGGACTCATACGTTGATCTCTTCCAAAAGAACGGCGGATCCTTTGTCATGCTTGCTAAGGGCAACCGTTCAAAGGCTGTCACCGATGCATGCAAGAAGAACGGTGGCTTTTACTTGGGCTCTATCGGTGGTCCGGCTGCACGTCTTGCACAGGACTGCATCAAAAAGGTTGAGGTTTTAGATTTTGAGGATTTAGGTATGGAGGCGATTTGGAAGATCGATGTCGTCGACTTCCCAGCCTTCATCGTTGTTGACGATAAGGGAAATGATTTCTTTGCAGAGACATCAAAGCCGCTCTCCATTGGAAAGCGGCCTGAGTAGTTTTTGAACGTAAGCTTTAGTAGTAGCGCGAGCGCTTGAACTTTGACCAAGCCTTGCAAGGTGTTTCATACCGTAGATCTATGTAGTGAAGCCCCCAACGAATCTGAGTAACAGGGTTTGCCCGCCAGTCATCGGAGATAATCGCCATCTTGCTGGCAGGAAGTGCCTGTGCGATTCCGTGAGCGCCGGAGCGGTAGTTGTGAGCCTTGTAGTTCCAGTGGCTCTCTTTAGTCCAAAGTCTATTTACGCAGTCGAACTGCTTCTTTCCCCAACCGTACTTCTCGCTCATGATCGCCTTGGCAACCTTCTTGGCACCAACGATGGTGCGAGCCATCTCAACCTGTTCGTTAAGTGTGGCTAGCTTTGACATGGATGAGGTCATCAACTCTGGACTCAAGCCGATGGCTGCGAGCTCTTTAACGCTCTGGCCAAGTTCGGTGCCGGTGGCTGTAATGAGCTTTGCTCCCTCAAGGCTGGAGTCGGGCATGACAAGACGGGTTGAGGTCGGAAGCTCGAGGCCGTTAGCCCCTGGGATCGCCATGGAGGTGATGACAAAGGCGCCGATTAGCGAACCAATCGACAGCTTGCTCATTCGTAGCTCTCTCAAAGTAACCCCTCCCTCCCCGTTCGTAACCCCATTCAGGGGTTTTATCTGTCTGTAGAGTGGCAAGTAGCGGGGGGATGGGCAAACTAAAGCGGGCGTGTGGCGAAAATTCCCAGAAAAAGCTATACCTGTGGATGGGTAAAAGCCCTGCTCAGTTAGGGCAAAGTCCCTTATGTCCGATTTGTCGTTGTGAGATTTAAGTTTAGGTTACTGGAGCCTCGAGCAGCTCGGTGACAAGTGCTGCGATCGGCGAGCGCTCGCTTCGGGTCAGGGTTATGTGAGCGAAGAGCGGATGGCCCTTCAACGTCTCCACTACAGCCACCACACCGTCGTGGCGACCGACCCGAAGGTTGTCCCGTTGAGCCACATCATGGGTTAGAACGACCCGAGAGGACTGCCCAATTCGAGAGAGAACGGTCAAGAGCACACCCCGTTCAAGGGACTGCGCCTCATCGACGATGACAAAGGAGTCGTGGAGTGATCGCCCACGGATATGGGTAAGTGGAAGTACCTCAATTAAGCCGCGATCGAGTACCTCGTCGATAACCGCCTGACTAACGAGAGCTCCTAATGTGTCAAAGACGGCCTGCGCCCATGGCGACATCTTTTCGCCCTCGCTGCCTGGGAGGTAGCCAAGCTCCTGTCCGCCAACTGGGTAGAGAGGACGGAAGATAACGACCTTCTTATGAAGTCGCTTCTCCATGACCGCCTCCAAACCGGCGCAGAGAGCGAGCGCAGACTTTCCAGTTCCAGCTCGTCCTCCAAGTGAGACGATCCCGATACTTTCATCGAGCAGAAGGTCTAGCGCGATCCGTTGTTCGGCACTTCGCCCATGTAAACCAAAGGCGTTGCGATCTCCGCGAACAAGTTGGAGCGCCTTATCTGCGGTGACTCGGGCCAGCGCACTCCCCTTCTCTGAGTGAAGGACAACCCCTGTATGAACTGGAAGGGTGTGTGCAGCTTCATGCTCTGCTCGCTCAGTTGAGTAAAGCTCATCGATTGTGTTGTGGCCAACAGATAACTCTTCGATACCGGTCCAACCACTATTGGAGACGAGTTCAGCTAAGTACTCCTGTGCTTCAACCCCTACAGATGAGGCTTTAACGCGAAGCGGTAGATCCTTTGTTACAAGTACGACGTTCTTTCCATCAGACATCAGATTCTTTGAGATCGCCAGGATGCGGGAGTCGTTTGTGCCATCACGGAGGAAGCCGTGTGGAAGAGTGCTTAAATCTGTGTGGTTTAACTCAACTGAAAGAGTCCCGCCCTCAGGTGTAATTTTTAACGGCTGATCGAGGCGGCCATGCGTGATGCGCAGATCATCAAGGGCGCGAAGAGCCTCTCGGGCAAAGTAGCCAAGCTCTGGATGGTCGCGTTTTGTCTCTAACTCACCAATAACTGCGATAGGGATAATGACTTCATGCTCTTCAAAGCGCATTAAAGCGCGTGGATCTGCAAGCAGGACGCTGGTATCTAAAACGTATGTCTTCCTAGTAGAAGCCAATGGCTTTTCGCATTCTGTTTAGTTGTGATCAGGTGGAGGTTCTTCGGACAGGAAAAAGATAGAACTTCCGCGCACCTTAATAGGTGCGACACGCCTTTGTAGAAAGTTAACGGTTTATTACTTACCTAGCCGACGTTGGCGCTGTGAGTATGCGCGAAGTGCACGTAGGAAATCAACCCTTCTAAAATCAGGCCAGTAAGCCTCACAGAAGTAGAACTCAGAAAGCGCGCTCTGCCATAAAAGGAAGCCACCGAGCCTCTGCTCCCCTGAGGTACGAATTAGGAGCTCGGGATCTGGCTGACCGGCTGTGTAGAGAAACTTTGAAATCTCATCGGTGCTCAAAGCATCTGCGGCCTCTTGAATGCTGCTGCCCTTTTTCTCGCTATCAACCAGGTAGCTCTTAACCGCGTCCACGATCTCTCTTCGGCCACCGTATCCAATAGCAACATTTACCTCAATGCAGTTCCTTCGATCCTGACGCAGTGATGAGAGCTTTGTACTAAGCCAAGATGGAAGCAGATCAAGAGCTCCTACCGCCTTGATATTCCAGCGGTTGGTTTTCTCAAGCTCATCGACCGTCTCTCCAATGATGTGAAGCAGAGCGTCGAGCTCCTCTGGTGTGCGTTTAAAGTTGTCGGTAGATAAGAGCCACAGAGTTACAACCTTTACCTGCGCCTCTTCGCACCACCCAAGAAACTCGATGATCTTCTCGGCGCCGCGTTTGTGGCCCTTTGGATCCTGCAAGCTGGGATTCTCTTTTGCAAATCTACGATTGCCATCGAGAATCACGCC
>CAIMCU010000007.1 GCA_903839585.1 uncultured Actinomycetes bacterium
ACTTACACGCTTTGCTCGTCGTGATCTAGGACAGGATGCATTTAATGAAGCTGTATTCATGCGCCCAGGACAGGCTCTGACCAAACTTCTGGTTAAGGCAGATGAATCAGTTGTCGATGGTGCAGTTCGGGGAGTAGGTCGAGCAGCCCTAGGTTCAGGCACCGCGCTACGGGGTATTCAATCGGGCTTTGTCCGCAGTTACGCCGCATTGATTCTTGTAGGCGCGGTAGCGCTCGTAGCAGCGATTTGGGTGGTTACACAGTGATGCAAAATATGACTTTAACCGTGATGATGCTTCTTCCAGTATTGGGAGCGCTAGCTATCGCAATTGCACCATCAACAAACGAGCTACTGACTAAGCAGATCGCCCTTGCAACCACACTCATTGTTGCCGTTGCGGGAATCCTTACAACCATTAGCTTCGATTTCAATAACACCGCCTTACAGTTTGTTGAGTCTTACGAATGGATTCCTTCCTTTGGAATTAAGTACGCGGTTGGTTTAGATGGAATCGCATTGATTCTGATCCTTCTATCCGTACTACTTGCCCCAATCGTCGTTCTCGCAGGCTGGAATGAATCAGAGGGTGGACGTTGGGGAGCAAAAACTTTCTACATGCTCCTCCTAGTACTTGAAACCATGATGATTGGCGTCTTCGCATCAACGGATGTCTTCCTCTTCTATGTCTTCTTTGAGGCGATGTTGATACCTGTCTACTTCCTCATTGGTGGATACGGATCAGGCGAACGTGCTGCGGCAGCTGTGAAGTTCTTGTTGTACAGCCTCTTCGGTGGGTTGTTGATGCTCGCCTCAATCATCGGACTTTATGTGATCTCTGGAAATAACGGCTCACACACCTTTGATATAAATGAGCTAGCTGGACTTAGCCAGTACATGAGCCCAATGACTCAGAACCTTTTGTTCCTTGGCTTCTTTATCGCCTTTGCAATTAAGGCTCCCGTATGGCCACTGCACACCTGGTTGCCAGATGCAGCTGCTTCTGCAACGCCAGGAACCTCAGTCCTTCTCTTAGGCGTTCTGGACAAGGTCGGAACATTTGGAATGATTCGTTACTGCTTAACGCTCTTCCCTGATGCAAGTAAGACCTTTACTCCAGTGATTATTACCTTTGCTGTTATCTCCATTCTCTATGGTGCATTCCTTGCTATCGGTGCCAAAGATATTAAACGCCTCATTGCATATACATCGATCTCACACTTTGGTTTTATAACTATGGGTATCTTTGCAATGACTACACAGGCACAAAGTGGAGCTGTTCTTTACATGTTCAACCACGGATTCTCGACGGCAGCCTTGTTCCTTGTTGCTGGTTGGATGATTGCGCGACGTAAATCCTCGACTATCTCTGACTTTGGTGGATTGCAACGCGTTACGCCTGTCATGGCATGGAGCTTCTTTATCGCTGGCATGTCCAGTTTGGCTCTTCCTGGATTATCTAGCTTTGTGAGTGAGTTCTTAGTTCTTGTTGGAACCTTTACCCGCTACCCAGTAGCTGCGGTCATTGCGACCTTTGGAATCGTGCTCGCCGCCCTATACATTTTGCTTCCTGTCCAGAAAGCTTTACATGGGCCAACTACGCCGGGCAATGAGGCGATTAAGGATCTTAATCTTCGCGAGAAGATTGCAATCGCACCTGTGATGGCGGTAATCGTCGTACTTGGTTTCTACCCATCACCACTGTTAAACATTATTAATCCAGCAGCTGCCCAAGTGATTACCTCACAAGGATTTAGCGATCCGCTGCCGACATCGAATGGAGACAAATAAATGGGTGGCAACTTTCTAGCGCCAACACTTGATTACTCATTACTTTCTCCGATTCTTATCGTTCTTGCCGGAGCAATAATTGGAGTACTCATTGAAGCCTTTGCTCCTCGAGCATCACGCTCTTCATCACAACTCTTTATTACTCTCACCACCCTTGCTACTGCGTTGACCGCTTTGATTCGCAATCGCAATGGGGAGTCTGTAACCGTTGCCATGAACTCAATGGTCTTTGATGGCGCGGGGGTCTTGCTCCAAGGATCGATACTTGTGATTGCAATAATCTCAGTTTTCCTTCTTGCAGATCAGGACAACTTCACCGCTCTCGCTGCGGCGCTTCCAGGTTCAAATGAGGAGCGAATCTCAGTTCAGCAACAGCTGAAGGTAACCGAGGTCTACCCACTCGTACTCTTTGCAGTCGCTGGAATGATGATATTTCCAGTCGCATCAGATCTGATCACCTTATTTGTTGCGCTAGAGATGTTCTCACTGCCTCTTTATCTCTTGGCCGGGCTCTCTCGCCATCGCCGTTTAATGTCACAGGAAGCCGCTCTGAAGTACTTCTTACTCGGAGCCTTCTCTTCAGCATTTTTCCTCTTCGGAGTCTCATTCCTATACGGATACTCAGCATCCATTACATTCTCCGGAATTCACGACGCTGTTATCGGTGGATCCGGCAACGATGTCTTCCTGCTTCTTGGTATCGCATTCCTATCAGTTGGGCTGCTCTTTAAAGTTGGAGCTGTTCCATTCCATACCTGGTCACCAGATGTCTACCAAGGAGCACCAACACCTATAACAGCGTTTATGGCAGCGGCGACAAAGGTTGCCGCCTTCGGTGCGATGCTTCGAATCTTTTACAGCGTTTTGGCAGAGGATTATCTCCAATGGCGCCCAGTGCTCACCCTTGTTGCGCTAGTTACAATGGTCTTCGGATCACTTGTTGCGATTGCGCAGCGAGATGTAAAGCGCATGCTTGCGTACTCATCAATCGCACACGCAGGCTTCTTGCTCTCAGGTGTTATCGCACTAAATAAATCTGGCTTAGATGCCTCAATCTTCTACTTATTCGCATACGGAGTTGCAACAGTGGGTGCCTTTGCCGTTGTTACCTTGGTCCGAGACTCATCCGGAGAGGTTACCGATCTCAACCGATGGAGTGGTCTAGGTAAGCGCTCTCCACTAGTTGCAACGGTTTTCGCAGGCTTTCTCTTAGCCTTTGCAGGTATACCGCTTACAAGTGGATTTATCGGAAAGTTCTCTATCTTCTCTGCAGCATACGAAAGCGGAGCCACATCACTTCTCATTACAGGCGTACTCTCATCTGCAATTGCAGCCTTCTTCTATATCCGAGTTATCGTCTTAATGTTCTTCAAAGACAGCGTTGAGGATGGAACTAGTGTTGTTATTCCCTCTATCTATACACAGTTCACAATCGCCCTGTCATTTATCGTGACCTTCGCACTTGGAGTTTTTCCAGCGCCACTTCTTGAGTTCATATCAAGCACAGCTAACTTCATTCGCTAATGACCTCATTTGGGATTCCAGATCTTGCACCTGAATTAGAGCTTCGCCTTGCCGCTGGTATGGCTGAGGTTGAATTCCTTCTCAATGAACACATCAAAGGGGATTATCCGCTTGTAGAGGAGACATCGCGTCACCTTGTCGCAGCAGGCGGTAAGAGGCTTCGCCCATTGTTAGCGCTCCTAACTTCGCAGTTCGGAAATCCAGATAAGAAAGAGGTTATCTCCGCTGCAGTAGTTTGCGAGTTAACCCACCTTGCAACTTTGTATCACGATGATGTTATGGATGAAGCCCCTCTTCGTCGCGGCGTTGAGAGCGCTAACAATCGATGGGGTAACACCATTGCAATCCTTACCGGTGACTACCTTTTCGCTAAAGCATCTGATCTGCTTGCCGATTTAGGTCCAGAGGCTGTTCGACTGCAAGCTAGAACCTTCGAAAGACTTGTTATTGGTCAGATTATGGAGACGCAAGGTCCACAAAATGGCGAGGATGCCTTGTCTCACTATCTGCGTGTAGTGGGGGATAAGACCGGTTCTCTGATCTCTACGAGCGCACGGTTTGGCGCCTTACTTTCAGGTGCGCCAAAGGATGTTGTGGAGATTGTTACAAAGTTTGGCGAGAAGATCGGCGTAGCTTTTCAACTAGCAGATGATGTTATTGATATCGCTAGCGAATCAAATCAATCAGGCAAAACTCCGGGAACTGACCTTCGTGAAGGTGTCCCAACACTAGTTACCCTCAATGTAATGTCATCGACAGATCCTGCTGACAAAGAGTTAAAGAAGTTGTTGAGTAAGCCGATTACCGACGAAAAGAGCGTCAAGCAGGTTCTTAAAGCGCTCCGCTCACACCGAGCTTTAGATCAATCCCGAGAGCAGCTACAACAAGTTGCAAAAGAGGCACGTACAGCTCTTGGACCGCTTCCTGTTGGAGATGCAACAGGTGCGCTTTTCTCACTTTGCGACGCTGTTATCGACCGTTCTATTTGATCGAACTAGATCAGCACCTAAAGTAATTAGCGCCAACCAAATCACGAAGAACCCTGCCCAGCGAGCTGGTGGC
>CAIMCU010000008.1 GCA_903839585.1 uncultured Actinomycetes bacterium
AGTACTTACGTGCCCTAATAGTTGAAATCGTTGAAGTAATAAATATAAAGATTGCGATGATCAGAGTTAGATCTAAGGTCGATGTAATCACTGAAAATGTCTTCTGCTCAATCAGGCTAATTCCAGCAACCGTGGTTCGCTCTGTTTTAATGCCCTCTGCAAAAACTTGATAACCGCCAACTGGAAGATCATCAGGTACATCTATTGCAAACATGGCGTATCCAGCAGGGTTTAAACCTCGATACTTAAACTCAAGAGGTTCTATTCCTTCGCCTTCAAGGGTTAGAACCCACTTATCTGTGACCGCTGTTCCAGCAAGCACGCACTCTTGAGTTCGCCCACGCTCCCATGTAACTAATGGCACTTCAGCCATAGCAGGAGCAACAGCCAGAAAGCCAAAGAAGGTTGCAAGAAGTAGTGCGATAGCGGCTCTAATTTTCATTGCGCAAGGTATCAATCACTAGCCAGAGTCCAACTATGCATGGAATCAAAATGATCATTGCTTTTGGCGTGAGCAATCGCCCAATAAAAGGAATTATCAGGAAGACAACACCGCTAATGTCGTTGCGCCCAGGCTTTTGAACATCGGGGTTCGGGTTGTTATCTCCTTGAACTGTGAAGCCATTGTCGTAATCTCCACCAATAATGCGGTGGGTAAAGGTTCCAACCGACTCGCCACTAAAGCGTCGTGCGGTGTAAGCAACAATGTCCCCGACCTTTGGCTCTACATTTTGTGGATTTGCCAGAATTACTACATCCCCCGCTTTAATCGTTGGCTCCATTGAGCCGGTAAGAACAATACGTGCCTTTACAAAACCGGTTACAGATAAAGCTGAAAAAGTTAATAGGACGGCGCTCAGTACATAACCTGTATTGCGCACAATTGTCTGCATCTTCTTTTGTCGAAGTTGCTGTGGAGTAACGATCCGCTCCGGCGGTGCTTGCACGAAAAGCTTGGACTTGCTCTCAACAATCTCTTGGGGCGTTATAAGCACGGTTCGCTCACCATTGTGATTGGAGATAGTTAATAACACCTTGCTCTCTGAATCATTTGACTGACCCTCAACCCAAACTTCTTCGGTATCAGATCCCTCAAATATCTCGCGTCTTGTCATGATCCACTACGAGGTAGCGCCGGCTACGTGTGGCGCAGTCTGCAGAGTTATCTTGAAGACATCACTTGCATCAGCAAAGTTTGCGTATGTGTCCGCATCGAAGGTGATCTGGAATGAGCTCTGGTCGCTTGCGAACTCCGATGATTCAATATCTGTCAGAAGTTCGACATCGGTGTACTGATTACTCATCATCGTAACTGTGGCTGAGTCTTGGAAGTAGAAACGGGTTGCGTTAAAGGCCTGATAATTTCCTGGACTTGTTGCCGTTTCCGAGAGGTTCAAGGCGGTTGTATCCGTATTTGAAAACACCTGCAGAATAAAGTCTCTACCCACGCAAGTGTCATCCACATTTTCAAGGATGATCGAATCGAGCGCAAACTTTCCAGATCCTGCGTTGTTTAAGAAGCCAGAGTAAGGAGTAACTGTGATTCCACCGTTGGTATCACAGGTTGCCTGCAAAGTTATGCCCTGTCCAAACTCGGCTTTATTTCCACCGTTGACATTGAGTGCCAAATTCGCACCGTATGCAATTCCTACTACTGCAAAGATTGTAATCATCGCCTTAACAAAAAAGCCACTAGAGCGTTCTTCCTCTTCAACTACCTCGCTATTTTCGAGGTCGTCAAAGTCATTTGACTCATCAAAGTCATCTGACCCGTGAAGATTGAGAATGTTCATAGTGGCATTAGACCTAGTTTCTAATTAACCCTCGAAAGTCCTGATACACCTATAGGAACTGGCCGTTTCTGGCGAGTTCCTATAGGTGTAACGAACAATCGTTAAAGGGGTATTAGTTCCTAACTATCTATCACTGACTCTGAAGCGTTAGCTTGTAGACGGCGCCAGCAGTTGCTGATGGAGTAGTGATCGCCAAGCGAACGCCAGTCGAGGACTGATTCTCCAATGTGAACCCTGACTGAACTGTCTGTGATCCAGTCGTGGTATCAAAGCCGATTGTCGCCGATGAAACCGCGGCAGAGCTCACAGTTGCAATCTGCAATGCGGTTGCATTTGAATCGCCGTAGGCTTGTATTGTAAATGTCTTACCGTCGCACGCAGATGCAACTCCTGCTAGTTCAATGGTCTTAAGGTTGAACTGACCATTTCCAGCAGAGTTTGCGAAGGATGCAACAGGAGTAACTGTGATTCCATCAGAGTCACAAGCGGTTGTCTGTGAGACACCCTGACCGAACTCAACGGTTCCGCCTGAGTTAAGTGAGATGTTAGCCGCAAGGGTTGAGCCAAATACCGCTACTGCGGCAACAGCTGAAAGACCAAGCAACGTCTTCGTTGAAGACTTCTTACGAGCCTTGCGCGCTGGCGCATTCTCGAAACGTAAAATTTCCATTATGTACTGCCCCTTTTTTAACGATCGGAGCTACCGATTTGGTAGCCCTTTACTACAAGCAAGCGGTGTTACCCACTTACCTACCCCCGTTATTCGGTATCTCTACCGCTAACGGGAACTCTTAATTGCCCGAAGGTTGATCCGGGTTGTCGATTGTTTCGACTGTTGTGCGGCGAACCTGTTGGCCGTCGATATTGACGGTAGTCGCACTTGGATCGAGGAAGAATGTGACATCACCATTGCTCTGATTGAGAACGCTTCCATCGTAGATAGATGTACCTGAAACCGAGATTGCAGCCTGTGCTGCGAGGGTTCCAGAGATACTTTGACCAGTCCCTGTTAGATAAGAGAGAAGAAGTGCGGTCGAATCACTTACATTTGTAGTTGGCGGAACAGCTGGAAGGGTTACCTGAATAACCTTCGCCTCAGGAGCTGAGCCGATACCTATCTCTTTACTCTCACCGTTGATCAATCGAACACGCAGCTTTTTGCCCGCACAGTTGGCTAAGTCAACGTTGGAGACGGTCACTGTGCGCACTCGGAAGAAGCCTGCCGAAGAGTCTTCAGGTGTTGGTGCGCCGTGCCACTCTTCGCCGAGCGCAATGTAAATCTTTTGATCACATGCGACTGCTTGCTGTGTTCCCTGTCCAAACTCGAGGTTTCCATTTCCAACGGTTACGCTCGCAGCAAAGGTGGATAGGAGAACAGGAACAAAAGCTAAGATAGAAACTCCGAAGATAATCTTCGATTTGTACCTTCTTCCGCCACCAAATCCGGAGTTGACGGGACCGCTAAGCGGTGAATTTAGACCAGCAGCCATTGCAACCCCTTTCTACGGGTGAGCGGACAGGGGTTACCCCCCGGTCGCCAATCCTAGACCTACGGACTATTTTGCTCAAAGCCGCGCCGAGGGGATTACTTGAGCTTTCCCGCCCCTTTTACGGTGGAAAGCTCTAGTCCAAGCGCACGAATAGCCACCTGGGCCGAGCTTTGGGCGCTACTGCATAAAGAGGGGTCAATCTCGGCCTTAGATACTGCTACCAAAGAGATTGAGAAGGATCTTCCGGCTATCGATGTACCGTTTGAGAAAAGGAGTGCTCCACCTTCAGCGTTAAGAAGTGAAGCGATCTGGGATGTCTGTGTGACGAAGTTTAAATTCATCGTGCGGTCACCTAGTACAAAATCCCCATCCTCGATGGAGTTCTTGGCTCCGATGTCGACTCCGATTCCATTGCCCCTGACACAAGCCATTGTGTACTTAGGTGATGATCCTACGACAGATATTTGAAGAGCTGGAAGAAAAAACTTTGTTGCTCTTGGATCAACTGCGGAGTTACGTGGAGCTTTAATCTCATAACGTGGTTGAGTCTCAAGAGCTTCAACATCGGGCTCTGCTGTGCTCAATGGTGAAGCGGAGGGTTCAATCTCAACCACCTCTACCGGTGTTGCAGAAGGTGATGGCGTTTCCGTAGTAACTGTGGTGGTCTCAACCACAATTGTGGGCTCAGCCATCGAAGGATCGCTTGCAAGCTCATCAGCCAAAGTTGGTGCGATTGCGGTTACAAAAGCCGCAAACAAACCAAGCATGGTCAATCTGGCGACTAAACGAGATGAGATTTTTTTAGCGTGCAGAGAGTCCTCAATGCGATAGCGCAAGCGATCAAAGAACTCTCTAAAAATCATAGGGTAAATATACCGGCTATTTTGCGCGCCTACGGCTGAGCTGGCGGAACGTAAATCAAGCCTAAGGAAGTGAGTTGCTTGAATACTTTCTGTTGGAAGGCGACATCTTTAAGCGCTGCCCCCACATCCATTGCCGACTTCAGAACCTCTCCCCGAGAAGGGGTATGAATCAACAAAATCTCGAGCTGAGCCTTAGCCGCCTCATACTCCTTATTTTGTATCATCTCGTTCACCAAGAGAATTCTGGCGGCTGGGCATCGAGGATTACTCTCTAAACGATCTTGCGCTAATTTCACGTAAGCAGAAGAACCACGTGATTCAGTCATGAGAAATTCAACGTCAAAATAACTGTTACATGGCAGGTAGCCCGATGGAACGTAATCCAGTCTGATCGCGTTGTCGGCTGCGTACTGCTCAACATGTGTCAACCAATTAATCTCAGCCCGTATTAAATTTGCTGTTACAAAAAGCGATGTTATTACCGATGCAATCACTAATGGAAAGACCAAGTTGATGCGTTTTTGTCGGTAAGTTCGATATGCATTACCGATGACGAAGCCTGCCGCTGCCCACAAAAGGTACTTATTTGGCAAGGTGATCGGGCTTACAAATGAGTTGGTGAGATAAACAAAGACAAAGAGTGCCAGAGCGTAAAGCTCTTTTCGCGGCATGAAAGCATTTTGATCGAGAATAAAGAAGGAGCGAACAAGATAAGCAATCAGAAGAATAAAGGCCGCAGTTCCAAAGATGCCCAAGGTTGCCAAGGTTTGAACAGAGGCTGAATGTGCGTCATTGGCAATAATTGTCTGGAACTTTATTGCATCGGCTAGCGTTCTAGTTTGTTCATAGTAATTTCCGTAGTTATCTGGACCGACTCCAAAGACGGGCTCCTTAAAGAATTGATTTGTTCCAGCCAGCCAGAACTGACTGCGTATCTCAACCTGTGGATCGTTTCCAAGCAC
>CAIMCU010000009.1 GCA_903839585.1 uncultured Actinomycetes bacterium
AGAGAACTTATGTAGCACCAACGCTTACCGATGCAATAGAAAAGGCTGTGCAAGACTCTGTTCGCCCACTTAGCGATCAGAACCTTGGAATTCTCATTACCGGCTCCGTAGTTACAGCGGGTGAAGCTAGGGCTGCGGTACGCAAGAAGTACTCAAAGAGCCAGGAGGAAGAGTTGTAAATGCGTGTTTTAGGTTCAGCGGTACTTGCCATGGAGTTTTTTGTGATGGGTTTTGCAATGTTGATTGCAAAAGATCAACATGAAACGGCAACAATTATCTACGGCGCCGCATTTATGGTTGCAACAATCTTTACAATTCGACTTCTCAAGAAGCGCTCAGGTTGGATTATCGGCTCCCTCCTACAGGCGATGATGATGGGTTATTCGGTGGTCGTTCCATCCATGGCTATCGTGAATATCATCTTCGTAGGGCTCTGGATCTCCGCTTACGTGGTGGGAAAAAAGGGGGAGGCCGCTCGGGCTGCCCTGCTGGCAAAGGGTCGGCCGAACTCCTAATAGACTGAGCCTCATGAGTTCAGAGAAGACGCTAATCCTCGTCAAGCCAGATGGCGTTCGACGCTCTCTTGTTGGAGAAGTAATCTCTCGAATCGAGCGCAAGGGTTACACAGTTACTTCACTTCGCATGTTGCAGGCAGATCGTGCACTTCTTGAGAGACACTACGAAGAGCACAAAGGCAAGCCATTCTTTGAACCACTCGTTGAGTTCATGATGTCAGGGCCAATCGTTGCCATGGTTGCTGAGGGTAATAGAGTCATTGAAGGTTTCAGATCACTTGCCGGCGTAACAGACCCTACAGTTGCAGCACCCGGCACCATCCGAGGAGATCTAGCTCGCGATCAAGGAACTAAGGTTGTGCAAAACATCGTTCACGGATCAGACTCACCAGAGTCTGCAGCGCGTGAGATTGAAATCTTTTTCGGCAAGTAGTCTGAAGTACCAACTAAGGAGAACCGCATGAGTAACAAGATGTCATTTATCGGCCGCGACATGGCTGTAGATCTAGGCACCGCGAACACGCTTGTCTATGTGCGCGGTCGTGGCATCGTTCTTAATGAGCCATCTGTAGTTGCTGTTAACCAAGACACTGGTGGAATCCTTGCTGTTGGTCTAGAGGCCAAGAAGATGATTGGTCGTACACCTGGCAATATCGTTGCTATTCGTCCACTAAAGGATGGCGTTATCGCTGACTTTGATACAACAGAGCGAATGCTTCGTTACTTTATTCAAAAGGTGCACCGTCGTCGCTATTTAGCAAAGCCACGTATCGTTGTCTGTGTTCCATCGGGTATCACAGGTGTTGAGCAGCGCGCAGTTAAAGATGCGGGTTACGCAGCCGGTGCACGTAAGGTCTACATTATTGAAGAGCCAATGGCAGCAGCCATCGGTGCAGGACTTCCAATCCACGAACCAACAGGAAACATGGTTGTAGATATCGGAGGCGGTACAACTGAGGTGGCTGTTATCTCACTCGGTGGAATCGTTACCTCACTATCAATTCGTGTTGGTGGAGATGAGCTCGATCAAGCAATTATCAACTGGGTAAAGCGTGAGTTCTCACTTCTTCTTGGTGAGCGCACAGCTGAGGAAATCAAGATGGCGATTGGCTCTGCCTATCCAACCCAAGGTGAAAATGACGCAGAGATTCGTGGTCGCGACCTCGCAACAGGCCTTCCAAAGACGATTATTGTTTCAGCTGCAGATATCCGTAAAGCGCTTGAAGAGCCGGTTAATGCGATTGTTAATGCGGTTAAGAGCACCCTTGATCGCACACCACCAGAGCTTGCATCTGACTTAATGGATCGTGGAATCGTTCTAACTGGTGGCGGTGCACTCCTTAAGGGTCTTGATGAGCGACTTCGTAAAGAGACCGGCACACCGGTTCATATCGCTGATCGCCCATTGGATGCGGTCGTTGAAGGTTCCGGTAAGTGCATTGAAGAGTTCGAAGCCCTTGAAAAGGTTTTGATCTCTGAGCCTCGTCGATAGGTTCAAATTAAATGCGTTACGGCGGCGAAAACCGCAGTCGTCTCTTACTTATCACCCTGATTGTTACATCACTCCTCCTCATTACTCTCGACCTTCGCGGAATCGGTGTGATTGATGGCGTTCGCAAGGGCACGCAGGGCGCATTAGCTCCAATCCAAAACTTTGGCGCAACCATTACTTTGCCGGTGCGAAACTTCCTCTCAGATGTAACGCAACTCGGACGTAAGCAGTCACAGATTAAAAAGCTCCAAGATGAAAATGATGCGCTTCGTCTTCAACTTCTAGAACGTGCCAATGCAGATGCAGAGTTGGAACAACTCAAATCGGTTTTGGATTTAGCTGGAACGGCAAAGTTTAAAGTTGTTGCAGCAAAGGTTATTTCGCAGGGAGCAACGACTTCTTTTACTCAGACAATCACTATTAATGCGGGCACGAATGATGGCATCAGAGATAATATGACGGTGATTAGCGGACTAGGGCTAGTTGGAGTTGTAAAGATTGCATACGACAACAGTTCGCTAGTCGAACTGGCCTCTGATCCTGGATTTAAAATCGGTGCAAGGGTTGCCGGAACTCAGCAAATCGGAATCTTGAGTGGTCAGGGAACACGCAAAGGAGTTTTGCAACTTCTCGATAATGAATCGACTCTCAAACTCGGCGATGTTGTCCTTGCTCGCGGTTCGCAGAACAATCGCCCATTTGTTCCAGG
>CAIMCU010000010.1 GCA_903839585.1 uncultured Actinomycetes bacterium
CAATCGCAGAAGATTGATCGCAGAGCTCAATACCTTTGGTGAGACTGAAGGAGCGTTACTGCTCTTAGATCTCAATGGATTTAAACCGATTAATGATCAATACGGACACTTAGCCGGAGACAAAGTACTTCGCCAAGTCGCCACCCGTTTCTCGCGATCACTGCCAACGGGTGCAGTACTTGCCCGGCTAGGTGGAGATGAGTTTGGCGTTTTGATCAATGGAAGCTACGAATCGACGATGGAGATAGCGCACGCATTAAATGCAACGTTGAGTTACCCAATCACTATCGATGGCCTGTCTTTGAATTTAAGTGTTGCGATCGGCCATGTTCAAAACGATGGAAAAGGGGATTTACTACACCGAGCCGATGAAGCGATGTATATCGCGAAGCGACAAGGTGAGGCTATTTTTCAATCTCTTTAATCTCTTTAATCTCTTTAATCTCCTGAAGGCGTGCAAGGGATTCATGTCTCTCAACGGCGTGATCAACTACGCGCATTGGATAGCCCTTTGAGTAACCATCTAGGAAAAGCCATGGCTCATGAATCTCTGCAGCGCTTAAGTGCGCCAACTCTGGAACATACTTTCGAATGTAATCTCCGTTTTCATCAAAACGTCTGCCTTGTTCAATAGGGTTAAAGATTCGATAGTAAGGGGATGCATCGGTTCCGCATCCTGCAGTCCACTGCCAACCATGCGCATTAGAGGCGACATCAAAATCAATCAAATGTTTTGCAAAGAACTCTTCACCAAGTTGCCACTCAAGATGTAGATCCTTAACGAGGAAGGATGCGACCACCATGCGAACTCGATTGTGCATCCATCCTTCATGGAGAAGCTGACGCATACCAGCATCTACAAATGGGTAGCCGGTCTTTCCTTCGCACCAGAGTTTGAACTTTTCTCCCGGATCGTCATATCTCATATTTTCAAAGCGCTTGGTGTAGTACTGGGTATCGGTTCCGGGATTATTGAACAGAACATCTCCGTAGAACTCACGCCAAGCTATCTCTTTACGAAATACATCATGGGCTTTGCTATCGCCGAGCTCTGCAAGAAGGGTACGAGGGTGAACCTCTCCCCAGGTTAAGTGCGCTGAGAGTTTGCTAGTGCCATCGATACCAGCAAAGTTGCGGGCTTCATCGTAGGAGTTCAGCGCTTCTTTTTTAAACTTTTTCCAACGTGACATTGCAGCAGCTTCGCCAGCCTCTGAAATCTGTGTGCCACCTGGAACTGGCCAATCTGGAAAGTTTCGATCATCCTTACCGGGAGTTACTGCGTTGATAACCTTTGGCGCAGCAACCGGTTTGCGCCAACCGTGCACACACCACGCTTTATAAAATGGTGTGTAGACGCGGTAAGGGGTTGCATCACTTGGTTTTAATACGCGACCAGGTGCAACAGCGTATGGACTTCCAGTGCGGGTGAGCTCTATTCCTGCAGCCTCAACACGTGCATCACGTGCAGCGCCATGTGGTTCGTACTCCGTTGAGATATGTACTGAGGTTGCACCGTATCGAGAAATTAACTCTTTAAGAACTTCGACCTCATCGCCAACGCGTACATGAAGTTTGTTGCCAAGGGATTCATCTAGCGAACGCAGAGATTGACCAAGGTAGGCAAGGCGTTTGCTACCGTTTTCATCGACAAGCTTTGGATCAAGGATAAAGACCGGGATAACTTCATCTGCAGCTTCAAGAGCGGCTAGTAGCGCTGGATTATCGGCAAGGCGAAGATCTCTTCTAAACCAGATAATGCTGCGCGATGCCATGCGGCAACGATAGTGCTACTTGTGAAGTTGCTCCACAGTTGCATCCCAGCCAGTAACGCTCTCTACCTTGCGAGGGCTCTTTCCAATGTAGCGAGCCGATGGGCGAATTAGTCGACCGGTGCGCTTCTCTTCGAGAATGTGTGCAGACCATCCAGCTGTTCGAGCCGCTGTAAACATAGAGGTAAAGAGCGGTGCCGGAACCTGTGCAAAGTCCAAAATGATCGCTGCCCAGAACTCAACATTTGTTTCAAGAACGCGACCTGGTTGACGCTCACGCAACTCCTTAAGTGCGGCCTTCTCGAGCGCTTCAGCAACTTCGTAACGTGGAGCGTTGAGCTCCTTAGCTGTGCGGCGAAGTGTGCGAGCGCGAGGATCCTCTGCACGATAAACGCGGTGACCAAAGCCCATCAAACGTTCATGTCGATCGAGGAGACCCTTAACGTAGGTTTCAGCGTTTCCTGTCTTTTCAACCTCTTCAATCATGTGAAGAACTCGTGATGGTGCACCACCATGTAAAGGACCTGACATCGCACCG
>CAIMCU010000011.1 GCA_903839585.1 uncultured Actinomycetes bacterium
CCATCCCATGGCTCCATCATTGCAGCATGGTATTCATAAAAAGCACGACGGTTTTCATCCATTAATGTGTGTTGTTCCCATGCCTCTGGAATCATCATCATCATGGCTTGCGCCAACGGGTAGCCTGCCATAACTAACAGCTCTAAGCAGTTATCAAAGCAAGCAGTATCTGATTGACCTGGATAAATCAGTGGCCATAGTTTTTTGAGGTCATCGCCTAATACTGGTGAGCTAACAGCCCCTTCACGTGCGTTAACCCAGTTAACGTTTCCTTTAACGGTATTGATCTCACCGTTGTGAGCAATCATGCGATAAGGATGGGCTAATTCCCAAGCTGGGAATGTGTTTGTAGAGAAGCGTTGATGTACTAACGCTAATGCTGAAACGGTACGTGGATCTTGCAAGTCTTCGTAATACGCGCCCACTTGGTTTGCCAAGAGCAAGCCCTTGTACACAATGGTACGGGCAGACATGGATGCTACAAAATATTCTTTGCCATGCTTGAGATGTAAATCCTGAATCGCATGGCTAGCGGTTTTACGAATCACATACAACTTACGCTCCAGCGCATCAGTTGTCATAATGTCTCGGCCACGGCCAATAAAAATTTGACGTATAAATGGCTCAGTCTTTCTAACAGTTGGAGACATTGGCAATTTCACATCTACCGGAACATCTCTCCAACCTAAAACAACTTGGCCTTCTAAACGCACTGTGCGTTCTAACTCTTGTTCACATGCCAAACGTGATGCGTTTTCTTTTGGCAAAAAAATCATGCCAACACCATACTCACCAAATGGTGGCAATGTCACGCCTTGCTTAGCCATCTCTTCGCGATAGAGCGTATCTGGAATCTGAATTAAGATTCCAGCGCCATCACCCATTAGTGGATCGGCACCAACTGCTCCCCGATGATCTAAGTTCTCAAGAATCTTCAGACCCTGAGCAACGATCTCGTGCGATTTCTTACCTTTTATGTGCGCGACGAATCCGACGCCGCATGCATCATGCTCATTTCGTGGGTCGTATAAGCCCTGAGCTATTGGACGAAGATCTGTATTTGTTTGTGTAGTCATAGTATTTCCGAGGGCGACAAAGGCCTGATTACTTTTGGAGGATCAAATATAGGTGAATACCCATGTTGATGCAATAGAAATAAAATGAGTCTGTCCCATTTATTTATAGACCGCACCAAAATGAATTATTAAAATGGGGACAGACTAATAAGATTAGCGCCTACGTCTGTAATACCCTTGGGTCTGAGAATTCTCTAAGCTTCTGTATTAAAAGACTTTATCTTTCTGGGTCGGCCACGATAGCGAATTTGAGCTAGATCAGGATCGTCTTTAAACAATTTTTTAGCATAGATATCACTCACCCATGGCTTAGAGCGAATGAGAGATTCTGTGATTTGCCGATCTTCCCAATGGGGTGCGCCCTCTTTTACAAAGCCTGACCAACTCATCTGCCTTTCAAAGGGCGTATTACCTAACTTCCAAAAGTGTTGATGATCGACCAGCCACGGCTCAGCATTTCCACCAATATGCGTTCCAAAGCTAGTCCACCCCGAATCTTGTGGCGTTGACTCAAATCCAGCTCTCACTGGATTGAGCTCTATATAGCGCTGACAACGCAGGAAGTAATCTGGGTCAATTAGAGAGGAACGATAGCGCCCTTCCCAAATCGTTCCCGAGCGATGATGCTGCTGATTGAAGTACTGTGCGTACCGCCTACCTAAAGATTGCATCGTTTTTGCTAAGGAATCTGCATTCTGCGGGGTCATTAGTAAATGCACATGATTAGGCATTAGCGCGTAGGCATGAACCGCACAAGAAAATTGTTTGGCTGCTTCGCGCAACCAGTCTAGATATATTCTGCGATCGGCATCGCTATAAAAAAGCATTTCACGATTATTCCCACGCACCATGACATGCATGGCCTGACCAGGAATAACAGTACGTGCCTGTCTAGCCATGACTATGCGAACTATTGAAGTTCGCGAGTACCACCACCTGTTGCAAACTCTGGAATAAACCAATCGCCATCTGCTTGCGTTACACCAGTCGGAACCTCGCGAGACGTTTGCGGTATATCCTTCAATGCGGTAGTCATATAAGAGATCCACATTGGCAATGCCAGACCGCCGCCAGTCTCTCGATCACCTAAGCTTGCTGGCTTATCAAAGCCAATCCAGGCAATCGCGACTACTTTAGGGTTGTAGCCAGCAAACCAAGCATCATGAGAATCATTAGTCGTGCCTGTTTTACCGGCAATATCGTTACGTCCCAATTTGGCTCTGGCACTGGCTGCCGTTCCCGTCTTTGTCACTTCTTGCAACATGCTGTCCATGACAAAGGCCGTGCGGGCATCTAGCACTCGTGGAGCACCATCTTCAACACTCGTCGGCTTAGCCTCAAACAGAATGTTTCCTTTCGAATCAACCATCTTATTGATTAGGTAAGGATCTACGCGATATCCACCATTTGCAAAAACACTGTATGCGGATGCCATTTGCAAGGGCGTTACTGATCCCGCGCCTAAGGCCATTGTTAAATAGGGTGGGTGTTTCTCTGGCTCAAAACCAAAACGCTGAATATATTCCTGAGCATAAGAAGGTCCAATCGCACGAATAATCCGAACGGACACCAAGTTTTTAGACTTTGCTAGGGCAGTGCGCAAGCGCATCATGCCTTCATACTTACCATCGTAGTTCTTAGGCTCCCAAGCCTGACTGCCTGTCTCCATGCTGCCAATCGATAAAGGAGCGTCATTGACCATGGTGCTGGGTGTGAAGCCTTTTTCAATCGCAGCTGCGTAAATAAAAGGTTTGAACGAAGAGCCTGGTTGACGCAGGGCTTGGGTCACGTGATTAAATTGATTGCGACGGAAATCAAAGCCGCCGACCAATGAAAGAATCGCACCCGTCTCTGCATTCATAGAAACAAAAGCCGCTTCAACTTGTGGCAACTGCGCTAATTTCCAAACGCCACCATCAAACAACAGTCTTACTACCGCACCGGGGCGCAAACGTTTTTTC
>CAIMCU010000012.1 GCA_903839585.1 uncultured Actinomycetes bacterium
CAGATCGGATGACTCTGCTTGGGCAGATTACGTGGAATCTTTGAAAGAAAGCATCACCGCATCTGCAGAAACTGCTGAGGAAGACTTTGGGCCTCTGCCTCTTGAACTCGCAGGAAAATCTAAGCAAGAACTTGACTGGGAATGGGCCCTCTCTTTACTGATTGCTATTGGCTCACAGACTCTCGCCATAAGAGGCTCCGAAAAGAGCATGTATGGCAAGTTCTTTGAGAAGATGATTATGGGCTCCGTCCTTTCAGTGCTTGGTTTCAAACTTGCCGACGAAGACTCGCCACATGAGAAGTCATTTTGGTTGTCATCAAGGGGGCGTAAGCGCGAGAGCGATGCAACGGCTATCTGGACAAGCGGTGAAGGCATCAGATTTGATATTGGGTTCATTGGTGTTGGGAACCCTGAGATCACATTGGACAAGGTCTCACGTTTCGAGAGAGAAATAGATCTCAACGGCATCATTCACTCAATGCATACCATCATCATTGTTGATCGTGTTGGTAAGAACAGTCGCATCATTGAGCTTGCAAATGAGATCGATGGCCGAGTGATTCAGATGAGTGCATCCGACTGGGCAAAATCGCTTGGACGTGAGATGGAGGATATTTACGCCGGCTACAAATCCCCTCTAAGCGGCCTTAGCCACAGCGCATATGTGAAGGCGATAGAGGAAGGTGTCGCCAAAGCACCACTCGAAGAGATCTTCAAGATTGCTGTGTCTAGTGATGACGAAACCGAAGTCGAAATCGACGAGGAATAACCACGTCTGGGTGATGAAGGGGTGGATCGATTTTAGGTTCGCCATATCTTTAATTTCAAAAGAGTTGCTTTAACTTCAGTCGACCTCGGCAGCGTTGGCAAGGTGTGTGGTAAAATGGGTGCACGGAAATTTAGAAAGAGAGAATTCAAGTGAATGAAAGTGCAATTCGGATCGTTCGGTCCTGAAGTAAACGGTGAGTCAGCCTCGTTGGAGGCGTATTCGGGCCAAAAACGCCCTGCAAATGTCAATGAGCATGGAGAAATGCTCTATCGTGTGAAGCCAAATCCTGATGCCCGCATGATGTATTTCTGCCCGGCGAGTGATCGGTAAAGCGAAAAGAACACTTAGTCCAGAAGAGAAGCTTTGGCTGCCACCATCATTAACTCCTCCAAGTGGAGCAAGATGTCGTAGAGAGACAATGCAATATGTGGTTGCCAACCAGCTGATTACTTCTGGTTTGTTGACGTTTACCGATACCCGAATTGAACAATTAATCGATGGCAGCATAGACATCATGCATCAGTTCACTCTTCTTATGCGAAAGATCAAGAGATCTGGTGAAAGAGACTTCCCGTATGTGGCAGTACCTGAATTCAGTGATAGCGGAAGACACCACATCCATTTCATGCTTCCAGCCGAATTCCCTTACGACATGGTTGAGGAGAAGTGGTCCAAAAATGGACTTGCATTCCACAAGATAATTGCTAATGAAGGTGAACTATCAACCGTTGGCTTTTATCTTGGTAAGCGCTTTGATAAACCTCAATCACAGCGCCCCACAAAACGTCGTGTAGTTAAAGCAGACGGCTATAAACCAAAACCAGAACCTGCGAGAGTTATGACGTATTCAGAAATCGAGCAATTGGCATATCAATATGCACAGGTAGAAGGTACGACAGTAAAAGAAATTAGATCATCCAAACCTTGGCTGGCAGGTGGGTTCGAATGGCTGTCATAACAACCATGTACCCGGCATACCTGGGTGGCCTCGCTTGGGTTGATGATGTTGCTTTAGAACCAAATAGGTACTGGCGCAAAATTATTATAAAAATATGGTTAAAGGAGTTATATAAAGGTGTATAAAAAACTTCGGTAAAAGCCGCAAAAACAAAACTTTTGTTTATTATCTCGGTTGCAGCATTACAAACTTAATTAAATACGTATGGATTGCCGCGAAGGTATATAAAACAGATGCCTTAACAAGATTGCATAAGACGGAGGAATACATCTATCGAGATAGGTGGACCCCTGCATAATGGGGTGATCGGTCGATCCGCCAACATTTCTTGTTGGTGAGTAGTGGTCGACTTTCGCACATATAACAAGTAGGGAAGTGCCCCCGATCATCAATTACAGACTTTTGGACCCCATCCTTTTGCCTCTGCTACATTGCTATACGACATACATCAACAGAAGTGGTCGCCGGCAAAATCAATGCTAAAAACCCTTATGGAGATTGAAGTTCTGCAAAGAAAACCTTTCCAAAACAGTTAGGCTCTTGCAGGAAATAGCGGGGCTATAGCTCAATTGGTAGAGCG
>CAIMCU010000013.1 GCA_903839585.1 uncultured Actinomycetes bacterium
ACCTCTTTCATCGCACTTTGACTCAGCAGTAGCTGATCCTTCTTTGCCAACAATGGGTTCATCACTATTGATAGAGATGAACGCAGCGTCTTTAGCTCTTGCGAGTCAACAACCACAGAAAGCTTTGTTAACGCCTGCCTGTTTTGTGTATAAACCTTTTGAAGCGGGGCGCTGAGAGTTGATTTACCTGTGCTCACACTTAACGGCGCAGTCTCTACTTTGTGCCCTGGAATTAAACTCTCTACCTTGCTGCGACCATACTCAAAGTAGGCAGATAACTCACTTGGTGCCAATCTACCGGCAACTTCAAGATCAGGGTTGCCGTATGCAAGTGAGAAAACCTTGTCACCACTGGTACTTAAAGCAAAACGAGTAAGCCAACTCTTAGCAGCTAGTGAGCCTTCGCCATCTGTGCCATCAACTAATGTGTAACCATCGCTCATCTCAAAGATTGTTTGAAGAAGCGCGCCATCTACATACCAATTAACTGAACTCCGCGGAGGTGAGTAAACATAAGAGCCAAGCTTTCCGGAGGGAAGAAGAGATGTAGCGAGTTCGTCATCTAGAAAGCTGCCATCAAAAAGTTGGTGAGGTTTATCAACGATGTATATGGATGAGTCTGCATGTGATGGTGGGATCACAGTAAATGTGAGCAGAGTTAAGAGGGTTAATGCCAGTTTTCTCATTCGGTTGCGCCCGTTCGCGCGATGAGCTTCTTTTCATCAGGGTATGCAAGGCGTTCAACTATCTCTTTAAGAGGAAACCAACCAACCTCATCGACCTCGCTCTCCTGCACCGCTAAGACCCCACCAGTTTCGCGGAAGAGAAAGTGGTGAACAGTTTTATGAATTCTCTTTCCACCAGCCATAAACCAGAAGTCGATTACACCTAAGGATTTTTCAATCGCAGCCTCAATTCCGGTCTCTTCACCAACCTCACGTATCGCAGCTATTTCAGGTGTCTCACCCTCTTCAATGTGGCCTTTAGGAAGTGACCAAAGTATTCGTTTGCCTGATGGATCCTTTAGATCGATACGTCCAATAAGCAAGCCGTTTAATCCCGAGGTATCGATGACCAATCCACCGGCGCTGACCTCATCAACCCTCTTTGCATAGGCAGGCTTTTGAGCTTTCTTTGTGGGCGCAGTTGTTGAAGCGCCTGGGGTGGAGCCTTGATTCTGTGGGGCGCGATGAGCGGGGCGTTTGCGCCTTCGCTTCTTCTTCGTACCTTCGCTGCCCGCACTAGGTGCCGGGGTCATAGAGCAAGGGTACTGCTCTAACCTTAACTCTTGTGACGAGTCCACTAGGTGCCGCAGGAGAAGTTGCGATCCGTTCCCTCATTGAGCGGGCTCCTTTGGCTAGCTCCCTTGCACAAGCCTTTAGCGCTAAAGGTTTTCGATTAGCTCTTGTCGGTGGACCGGTGCGTGATGCAATCATCGGGCGCTTAGGAAATGATCTGGACTTTACGACAGATGCAAAACCGCTAGAGACAAAAAAGATTTTACAAAGTTGGGCAGAGAATGTTTGGGAAACAGGAATTGAGTTTGGAACTGTTGCAGGCAAACGCGGTGATACAACTGTTGAAGTAACTACATACAGAAGTGAAAGTTACGATGTTAACAGTAGAAAGCCTGAAGTTTCTTACGGTCAGAGTATCGAGGGCGATTTAGCGCGCAGAGATTTCACAGTTAACTCAATGGCACTTGAGTTAACCGGTAGTAATCCTGTATTCATCGATCCCTTTAACGGCTTAGCTGACTTAGGTAAGAGGTTACTTCGAACACCCGGTAAGGCCGAGGACTCTTTCTCTGATGACCCACTTCGCATGTTGCGCGCTGCGCGTTTTGCGAGTCAACTAGGTTTTGAGATTGCACCTGATGTTTTAGCTGCGATGAAGGATATGGCACAACGTATCGAGATCATCTCGGCAGAGCGTGTACGTGATGAGTTCATCAAACTTCTTATGTCCTCCAACCCTCGTACCGGAATTACGATTCTTGTCGATACTGGTCTAGCTGATTTTGTTCTGCCAGAGATTCCTAAACTTCGACTTGAAATTGATGAGCACCACCACCATAAGGATGTTTACGAGCACTCAATTACCGTTCTTGAGCAAGCTATCGCGCATGAAGATCGTCTGGGTGGACCCAACCTCATTATTCGACTTGCATCGCTGCTGCATGACATCGGAAAACCAAAAACACGTGCGTTAATTACTGGCGGTGGGGTTTCATTTCATCACCATGAAGTTGTCGGTGCACGGCTTGCTAAGGCTCGTTTAAAGGCTTTGCGCTTTGATGGTGACACTATCGAGCAGGTAGAAACATTGGTTGCGCTACATCTTCGCTTTCACGGCTATGGCGATGGCGAATGGACCGACTCGGCTGTAAGACGCTACGTTCGTGATGCAGGTGATTTATTAGTACATCTGCATGTGCTTACCCGTGCGGACTGCA
>CAIMCU010000014.1 GCA_903839585.1 uncultured Actinomycetes bacterium
GCTACGAGAAAGCCAGCTACCCCAATGAGGGTCGTCTTTGCTACTAAGCCTGCGAAGAGAATCGCTATCCCTACAAAGATTAAAACCACGCCTTTGATGACTCCGCCAGAAACCTTGTTCCCACCGCTAAGGGCTGAGACCAGGCGAGGATCATCTACGGAGAGGGCTTGTTCCATCTCCGCTAATAAGCGTCGCTCTCGATCTGAAAGTGGCATGTGCCCACAATAGAACAACTTTTTCTTAACTGCTAGTCGGGCTCTCATCCGGTTCAATCAGCCGTCCCGGACGCACGCTCTTGCCGCCAAATCTGGCCTTGGCCTTATCGATAGCGTTTTCAGCCTCTCGCCACCCCCGTTCGCGTGCTCCCAAGATCAGCTGCTCCGGGGCATCGCTTTGGAGGTTTTCAAGGGAGACACCAACTAAGCGAAGTCGAACACGCTCTAAACGCAGCGCTTTATACAACCCCTTAACGACTTCGTAGGTTTCGTGGGTGCTATCTACCGCAATGGCTAACGTCTTCGATCTATTAATTGTTGAAAAATCGGCGAAGCGAACCTTAATGCTTACAGTCTTTGCAAAGAGTCCACGCTCTCGAAGTCGCGAGGTAGCTTTCTCTGTAAGTCGCAGAAACTCTTGCAAAATCTCCTCAGGATCATCGATATCACTAGCGAATGTCTCTGCTGCGCTAATACTTTTATCTGGCTCCTCAGGTGTAACTTCGCGATAATCCCGGCCCCATGCAAGTTCATAAAGTGATGCTCCGCTGGCTTCACCGAGCGCACGTATAAGGGTTGCCCGTGGCGTCTTGGCAATATCCTCAACTGTATGCAGCCCTAGTCGAGTGAGCACCTCGGCGGTCTTTGGTCCCACTCCCCAAATAGCGCCAACAGGTAGCGGGTGCAAAAAGGTAAGTATGCGATCGGTGGTTATCTCAAGCATTCCATTTGGTTTGCAGTGTTGAGATGCAAGCTTTGCGATGAACTTTGAAGGTGCAATACCAACCGAGCAAGTTATTCCTTCTTGCTGTTCAACCTTGGCGCGAATAGCTGTTGCAATCTCGCGTCCGGTTCCAAGGAGCTTTCTTGCACCCGTAACATCGAGAAACGCCTCATCAAGTGAAAGGGGTTCAACTAATGGGGTAAATGAGTGGAAAATCTCCATTACCCGCTCTGATATCTCTGAGTAGCGATGGTGTTCGGGGGCGACAAATACTGCGTGAGGAGCCATGCGCTTTGCGCGACCAACCGGCATCGCCGCGCGGATTCCAAACTTTCTTGCTTCGTAGTTCGCAGAAAGAACCACACCTCGCACCCCTGCACCTACAACGAGCGCCTTGCCGCGTAGCTCTGGATGATCTCGCTCGGCTACGGATGCATAGAAAGCATCCATATCTACATGAAGAATCGTCTGCTCAGATTCGCTCATATCGCCACATTACTCTCGCTAGAAGTGCTTTCCTTCCAACTGCGGTAGGCGCTTTGTAAATCCCAAGCACCTGTTGCACGTACCGAAATACCCCGCTCCCCTGTGCGACGTGTATGTCCGCGAACTAAAAAGAGTGAGGATGAGTAGAGGGTGGAGGCGAACCTTTCATGAGTATCGGTAAAGAAGGTTGCATCGCTACAGCCGTATCCATCATCGATACTTAAGAAGATTACCCGTTTGCCAGATCGAATAGGTGGCGTCTGCAGCGCAACCTTTACCCCCGCAATAAGAACCTGTGCACCTGAGCGCTGCTCTAGAAGCTGTGAGGATTTAACGGCACCAATCGCGTTAAGAAAGGGTGCGTAGAACTCGAGCATGTGATGGCTAACATCCATACCTAAGCGCTCAATCTCATGCCGTACCTTTTCAGCCTTTGTTACCTCAGGTAATCCACTAGCGATGAGTTGTGGTGGGGCGAAACCAAGTGTCATTTGCGATCCTGCAATGTTTGGAGAGGATGTCTTTTGAAGATCAGATAGATGTAGCAAGAGATCACGGTGATTAACTGGATGTAATTGATCAAAGCCACCTGTAAGAATTAAGGATTCAGTAACAGGAATCGAGGCACCGGAGCGCTTAAAGAAGTCGGCGAGATCAATGTAGGGGCGCCCTTGAACAATCGATGCAATCTCTTTTTCGCTAATACCCCCAACGGTTGAGAGTGCAATACGTATTGCATCACCTTGCTCTATTTTTTCAACGATATATGCAGACTGAGATTTATTAACATCTAGCGGTGCAAGCGCGATACCCATCTGTCTCGCTTCATCGAGAATTAAACGTTTTGGATACATACCTGGGTCGTATGTAAGTACCGCTGCTAAAAAAGCTGCAGGGTAGTGAGCTTTTAGCCAAGCTGATTGATAGGTAGGAAGTGCAAAAGCGGCGGCGTGCGCCTTACAAAAACCAAAGGATGCAAAGGCGCGCAGTACATCCCAGATTTCATGGATTGTGGCTAGCTCATAGCCGCGCTCTGTTGCCGCAGGAAAGAACCAGTCACAGACCTCTTGCTGTCCAGCATTGTCACCAAGTGCGCGACGCTTTTCATCTGCGGCTGCAAGTGAGATTCCCGTCATGGTGGCGATGATCGAGATGACCTGTTCGTGAAAGACAACAACGCCCTCTGTCTGGGCCAGAATTGGATAGAGATCAGGGTGAATGATCTGTGCAGAGCTCCATCCATGTCTTGCATTAAGAAATGGGCGGATCATGTCGCTCTTTACCGGACCCGGTCTAAAGAGTGAGATATCGATAATCAAATCATTAAATGTTTTTGGTGCTAACTTGCCAACGAGTTCACGCTGTCCGGGGCTTTCAACTTGGAAGATGCCTAGCGTGCGAGTTGATTGAATGAGTGCGTACGTCTTCTCATCATCGAGAGGGATAGCATCGAGGTCGATGCTCTTCGCCTCAACTCTATTAATCTCAGAGGCTGCGTAGGCAAGGGTTGATTGCATTCGTACGCCAAGGATGTCTAATTTAAGTAAACCAATATCCTCAACATCATCCTTGTCAAAGCAGACCATGGGGTAGCCACCAGCGTTGCGCTGTGCGGGCGCTCGATCTAATAAACGTGCATCCGATAAGACA
>CAIMCU010000015.1 GCA_903839585.1 uncultured Actinomycetes bacterium
GAGATCGACAAGATCTGGTTCGCGAGCGGCGTTATCAATAATCGTTCTTCCCTTAGCAAGCACCGCCGCTGTCATGATATTTTCAGTAGCGCCAACACTTGGAAAATCCAAAGAAACCTCAGCGCCAGTCAAACCGTGTGGAGCCTCTGCAATGACATACCCATGCTCGATGTGCGCCTTTGCACCTAACGCCTCTAAGCCCTTAATGTGAAAATCTAATCCGCGTGAACCGATTGCATCTCCACCCGGAAGAGCGACATCTGCTGCTCCAACACGAGCGACTAGTGGCCCGAGAACATTTATTGATGCACGCATCTTTCTGACGAGATCGTAATCTGCACGGTGCAAAGGCTCCTGTGGAACATCAATAGTCAGGAGATCGCCTGTATGAGTAACGGTGCACCCTAAGCGGGTAAGGAGATCGGCCATAATCCCAACATCGGCGATATCTGGGACGTTCTTGATAGTGGTTTTGCCAACGGCCAGTAATGAAGCGGCCATGAGTTTTAGGACGGAGTTCTTTGCCCCAGAAACGCTCACCTCGCCACGCAGCTGGGTACCTCCGATTACTCGGAACCTATCCAGTTGGGCCATGTACGCAGTCTATATATAGGCTAGGGGCATGGTTAATCTAACGCGCATTTATACGAAGACAGGCGATGACGGCACTACATCTCTCGGGGATATGAGCCGCACATCAAAGAACGATCCACGACTTGAAGCGTATGCGACGGTAGATGAAGCAAACTCCACAATCGGCGTGGTCCTTGCAACCGATGAGATTAGCGATGAGATTCGAGCACTCCTTGTTCGCATTCAAAATGATCTCTTTGATGTTGGTGCCGATCTTTGTACTCCAGTTGTAGATGCACCTGCGTTCGAACCTTTGCGTGTCCTTGAATCACAGATCACATACTTGGAAGAACAGATTGATAAGTTCAACAAAGATCTAGAGCCACTTCGCTCCTTCGTTCTTCCATCTGGAACACCGGCAGCTGCTCACCTACATGTTGCACGTACAGTTCTACGCCGTGCAGAGCGTTGCACTTGGGCTGCCATACACGCCTTTGGCGGTGGAGTAAATCCAACAACCGCTAAGTACTTAAACCGCTGTTCAGATTTGCTCTTCGTTCTCGCCCGTGTTGTAAATAAACAGATTGGCGATCAGCTTTGGGTCCCTGGAGCAAACCGCTAACTCTTAACGAACGGGCGTAAAACTCCAATCCAGAGTTTTCTCTGGCGGAGCATCGTGGTGACATGTGGCTGAGTGCAGCTTAACTACTGCAGCATCTGCGATTGGTAAGTTAGTTCTAAAAAGTAAGTACGCATACTCTTTTGCCTTTGTGGGGCCAGAGACTGAGCGAGCTGTGCCGATTCGCACCAAAGTTTTATCCTCTGGCGACTTAAAGTTATAGACGTAAGCATCGGCTTCCCACCACGTACAGCTGTTCTCAGAGGCGACTAAGACATTTCCACATGCAAGGGTTTTACACTCTGAAACATATGGTTTGAGGTAAACGTAGGGACCTTTCCAACGGGCAAGATCAGAGTTCATCTTTGCAGAGGTCTGCTGCTTGGCGTAAACCTCGCCTTCCTGTGAAAATCCAACAGGTGGCCATTTTGGCGATGGAGATGGCGTAACCGAAACCTTTGGCTTTGGCTTCTTCTTTTTCTTAGGGGCAGGCTTCTTTGTTGCTGGCTTCTTTGTAGCGGTTGCTTTCTTTGTCGCCGCTGCCTTCTTAGTTGCAGTTGGCTTAGGAGTTGGCTCCTTGCTCGCAGCAATCGCAGAGGTTGAGAGGAGACCGAAACTTAGCGAGAGGGCAAGCAGAGTCGATGTCACAAGATTTTTTCTCGTCATGCGCGATCCCACTTAAATGTTCGAATCGCAAGGAAGATTCCAGCGATTAACCAAAGGGTAAGAACAAGCAGAGTACGTCCGCTTTCCCAGCTTCCAGCAACCTCTTGCATAGCGTAGGTATCTGGCAAGAAAACTGAGCGCATACCCTGCGTGAGCCACTTCAATGGGAAGAGTGCGGCAACCTGCTGCATCCAACCCGGAAGTTGAGTAAAGACGAAGAAAACTCCGCTAAAGAATTGAAGAACGATTACCACAGGAGAGACAACAGCAGATGCCCCTCGTCCGCTCTTTGGCACAGATGCAAAGGCTATTCCTAGTGCTGTTGATGCAGCGCTACCAATGACAATTAACCAGGTGAAGGTAACCCACTTCATTGGATCGCTCGGAAGGTTTACTCCAAAGAAGATAACCCCGGCAACAAGTAAGAGTGCAACTTGAACAGCCATGCTCACAAATACCAGAATTGATTTTCCAATAAAGTAACTTGAAGCTGGTGCAGGGGTTCCACGCAGACGCTTTAGTGAGCCAAACTCGCGCTCCATCGGAATAAGTATCGCTAACTGCTGAAAGCCTGTATTGACCAGCCCTGAAGCGATCATTCCCGCAACAAAGTACTGGGCGAAGGTGACTCCTCCCTCCAATGTATCTTTAAAGACTGAGCCAAATATTGCTAGCAAAATTATTGGGAACGCCATCGTAAAGACCACTGATTCGCGTTGGCGCATGAACTGGCGAATCTCTAATCCACCACGAGCGATACCTAAAGTGAGGGCGCTTGGAACCTTGTTACTCATCTGCGCCTCCAATCATTTCTAAGTAGATGTCTTCAAGAGATGGACGCTTAACAATGAGCTCTGGAATCTCACCTTGGAAAGCATTTGACAAGCTCTTTACAAACTCCGTGGGATTGGCTGTGCGTTCACTTTGAACTCCGTTGGAGCTCTTCCAGGAAACGGTAGCAAGTGCGGTCGCACGCCCACCTAGCTCGGTAGGGGTTGAGGTCTCAATAATCTTTCCTCGGTTAATGACAGCAACCCGATCAGCTAACGCCTCTGCTTCATCCAGGTAGTGCGTGGTCAACAAAATCGTTGTTCCATCCTGGCGAAGTGCTTCAATTAGCCCCCAAAATGCCCGTCTTGCCTCTGGATCAAAACCGGTCGTTGGTTCATCGAGGAAGAGCAGTTCTGGATTACCAATAATTCCAAGAGCAACATCCAAACGTCGACGCTGTCCGCCTGAGAGTGTGCGCACGAGTGCTTTGGACTTCTCTTCAAGACCTACGGCAACTGCTACCTCTTCGGGATGGCGCGGGTTGGAGTAGTACTTTGCAAAGTGAGAAAGTGTTTCACCGACCGTTAAATCCCCTGAGTCTTGAGTCGATTGCAGAACGATTCCGATGCGGTTACGCCAATGGCGGGCCGCTGCCCCCTTAACGGCTGGATCCACGCCAAGAACGCTTACCTGACCACCATCGCGGCTGCGGAAGCCTTCAAGAATCTCTACAGTCGTTGTCTTGCCAGCACCGTTTGGGCCAAGAAGGGAGAATATTTCGCCTTGATGGATATCAAGATCTATTCCAGCAACAGCGTCGAGAGAGCCGTAGCTCTTCTTCAGATTTCTAACCTCTATAACGCCGCTCATATAGCCACCATGCTACAGGAATTGAAAAAGTACGAGAAAATAGATGCATGAGTCCAAGGCGCAACTATCCAAAGAATCGTCGCCCCGATACTCCCGAGCGTGAAATCTCCACCTCAAATCAAAGCTTTGAAGAGCATGAAGATGGGGATTACATAGTTCGCAAAATCACAGGATCTAGTTCAACAAAACCGTATCGATGTCCTGGATGTGATCAGATGATTCCCATGGCAACACCTCACACCGTTGCTTGGTTAGATGGTGATGAAGATGGAAGACGGCATTGGCACAATGGATGTTGGGCAAAGAAAGCTCATCGCAGACCTAATACTGAGCGAACACGAAACGCTCCTCGATATTAGCCTAGGCGACCGTTTAACCATTTAGTCAAAGAAACAATTAACTTATCATTGCCGGCTGTTCGCTTAAAACTTGTAAATGAGATTGGGAGTTGAAAGCGCGCACGTATAACTGTGCGTGGATATGTAAACTCAAGTATTCCTTCAGGGCCATGAATGCGTCCATAACCACTATCTTTGACACCACCAAAGGGAACGGTGGCGATTGCAGCAAATGAGATTGTGCTATTGATTGCAACCATGCCACAGTGAAGTCGATGAGCGATCTTTTTACCTTTACGTCGGGACCAGATAGATGATCCAAGACCGTACTTTGAAGCGTTCGAGAGCATAATCGCCTCATCCATGTCCTCAACTGTGTTGATGACAATAGTTGGTCCAAAGGTCTCCTCTGTCATCGCAGTTGAGGTTTCAGGAACATCGACAAGCACAACAGGTGAGACAAAAGGAGCCTGAACC
>CAIMCU010000016.1 GCA_903839585.1 uncultured Actinomycetes bacterium
AAGTTGGTTTTGCAAACCCAGCGCTAGAGAGCGCTGTTGCACTGGCTAATCTTTCAGTGAAGGCTGGGGCTAGGGCCATCGTGTGCTCCCCACTTGAGGTCGCAGCTATTCGCAGCAGTGTCGGTGAAGGCATCACCCTTATTACTCCAGGGGTTCGCCCGACAAGTGAGGCTGGCAAGGATGATCAAAGTCGAACCATGACCCCATCGCAGGCGATAGCTTGCGGAGCCTCTTACGTAGTTATTGGCAGACCAATCACCGCTTCATGGCAACAAGGCGCATCAGCTATGACCGATAAAGCTGCTCAGATTGCAGAAGAAATTCTTAATCCTTAGAATGCGACCCTTATGCCAATACCTCCGCAACTCTCCCCAGAACAAAGAGCTGCAGCGTTAGCAAAATCAACGAGAGCGCGACAGGTAAGGGCGCAGGTAAAGGCAAAGGTTAAAAATGGTGATCTCGATATCGCCGCTGTCTTCTCGTTAGCGCAATCCGATGAGTCGATATCTAAGATGCGGGTTATTGAACTTCTAGAGTCAATAACCGGTTTAGGTAAGGTTCGAGCACAGGCGCTGATGGAGCGCTTAACTATCTCACCCACACGTAGAGTGGGCGGACTTGGAGCTCTTCAACGAAGCGCCTTATTGGCGCAGTTCTCGATTCCTTCAATAGATTCTAGGCTGGGTAGGTTAGTTGTTCTCTCTGGCCCAGGGGGAGTTGGTAAGAGTTCGGTAGCACGGGTGCTGCGAACTAGGGATGAGTTTTGGGTTAGCGTTTCTGCAACAACGCGCCAACCTCGCACCAATGAGGTAGATGGCTTTGACTACTACTTCTATACAGATGAAGAGTTTGATCGTGCCGTAAAGAATGATCTTTTCTTAGAGTGGGCCGCTTTCGCTGGAGCTAGATACGGCACGCCTCGCACACCAGTTTTAGAGGCGCGCAAACAAGGAAAAAATGTTTTATTAGAGATTGATATTGAAGGGGCAAAACAGGTTAAAGCAAAGGAGCCAGAAGCACTTCTTGTTTTCTTACAACCTCCTTCATGGGAAGAGTTAGTTGCTCGTCTAGAAGGACGGGGCACAGACTCGGCCGAACGGCGCAGTGCACGTTTAGAGCTGGCTCAAGAAGAGCTGGCTCAGGCGCATTACTTCGATGAATCCCTGATTAATGATCAAGTAGAGAGCGTGGTCGAACACCTGATATCCTTGGCGACTTCATAGGTACAACATAGGAACAACGGCGGGAGATTTCATGGACGGCATCACAAATCCACCAATCGACGAGCTTCTCGAAAAGAGTGGTTCGAAGTACAGCCTTGTTCTTTACGCAGCAAAGCGTGCCCGCCAGATTAACGCCTACTACTCTCAATTAGGCGAAGGACTCCTTGAGTACGTTGGTCCTCTTGTTGAGACTCATGTACATGAGAAGCCTCTATCGATTGCTCTTCGTGAGATTAACGAAGGACTTTTAACAATCGAAAATCTAGAGCCAACAGCTCAATAAAAACTACGCACCTCATGGCAAGTGATCGAGAGATAGTTCTCGGTGTTGGCGGCGGAATAGCTGCATATAAATCCTGTGATCTTTTGCGCAGGCTCCAAGATCATGGCTTTGCCGTTACCGTTGTCCCCACACCTTCGAGCCTCAACTTCGTTGGCGCAGCGACATGGGAGGCTCTTTCCGGCCGGCCCGTAACTTCGAGTGTTTGGGAGAGGGTTGATGAAGTTCGCCATGTCTTACTTGGAAAAAATGCCACTGCAATCATTATCGCTCCGGCAACTGCAGATCTCATCGCCCGAATCGCAGTGGGAAGAGCTGATGATCTACTTACAAACGTTGTCTTAGCATCTAAAGCTCCCATTTTTCTGGTTCCAGCGATGCACCCAGAGATGTGGAAGGACGCTGCAACCATCTCAAACGTCAAAGCTTTGCGAGCTAGAGGCTACTTCGTCATGGAGCCTGAAGTTGGTCGATTAACTGGAGGTGATGTGGGGCAGGGAAGGTTCCCTGAGGTGGGATCAATTGTTACCTCTTTCAAAGGGTTCCTCGGAGATAAGTTCGATTTAAGAGGTAGAAAAGTTCTTATCACCGCTGGCGGTACGCGCGAGGCGATAGATCCGGTTCGCTACATCGGTAATCGCTCAAGCGGAAAACAGGGTGTTGCTATTGCGAAAGCGGCATTTTCAAGAGGAGCCGAGGTAACTCTCATTCTGGCTAACTCAGATGAAGTGATTGGATCGGGTATAGAGGTTGTTCGAGTAGAAACCGCGGCGCAGATGGGTGCTGCCGTAGAATCAAAGTTTGCAGCAACAGATCTCCTCTTCATGGCTGCAGCAGTTGCAGATGCTCGGCCTTCCAATCTGTCCCAGGAAAAGATTAAGAAGGATAACCT
>CAIMCU010000017.1 GCA_903839585.1 uncultured Actinomycetes bacterium
AAAACGAGAGAGAAGAAAGTGGGTGAGAACGATGAGCGTTCTCTACAGCGAACTACAGGTACCAGGATGGGCAGAGGCCGGCGACAAGATCGGACTTCGCGATGTAACGATTGAGGATCGATACACATCTGGAGCCTTCCCATGTCATGACGCTGACCCAGAGCTCTTCTTCTCCGAAAGCGATGAAGGAGTTGCACAGGCGAAGGCGCTCTGTGGAGCATGTCCTGTCCGCAACAAGTGTCTTGACGGTGCGTTATCTCGCCAGGAGCCATGTGGTGTTTGGGGTGGGCAGTTGATTGAAGATGGAGTAATTATTGAACGCAAGCGTCGCGCAGGACGTCCGCCACGCATTGCAGCGTTTATCTAAGAAGGATCCGTCACCTTAGAAAACCCTCTAAGTTTGTTTGAGACTTGGTTTCCAGAACTTTATTAAACCTAGGAGTCTCTGCACTTCACTTAGAGGGTTTTCTTCTGCACTAGCGCTTCGCTTCGTTGGCCAGAACTTTTTGACACCCTTGCTATCGAAAGCTCCATCTGTACTCTTTACCGATGGTCGTAACAGAGCGCGAGATGAAGCAGATAGTGAAGGAGCTCTCCTCGCGCGACGCGCGTTTGGCTAAGGTAATCGCTGCGAACAATCTCTGCACGGTGGGAAGAAATCCCGAGCCAGTTACTCACTTTGAAGCTCTCGTAGAATCAATTATCTCTCAGCAGTTAGCTGTAAAGGCAGCGGATACGATTTATGGAAGAGTGAAAAAATTAGTCAACGGGCGGATGCTTGCATCTCGAGTTCTTACTCTTTCGGAACAGGATATGCGCGAAGCAGGGGTATCTGGTGCAAAGTTCAAAGCGATTCAAGGTTTAGCAGAGGCTGCAGTAAGTAAGAGAATTCTTGTAAACAAACTTCATGAGATTGATGATGATCAACTTATCTTTGATCAGCTCACCTCGCTGTGGGGTTTAGGACCTTGGACGGTAGATATGTTTATGATGTTTCAACTCGGAAGATTGGATATTTGGCCAACAGGTGACCTTGGCGTTAGACGGGGTTGGGAGAGAATCTATGGGCTCAAAGAGGAGATAAAGCCCAACGAACTGGAGAAAAAAGGCGAGAAGTTTCGCCCATATCGCAGCGTTGTGGCTTGGTACTGCTGGAGAGCGCTTACCTAAGAGCTGTCTTTATTTAAGTGATGAGGGTGCGATCTCTGGGAACCATGAGAGCGCCTCATCTCGGAAGTTTCCTTCAGCCTCCAACTGGCAGAAGATTCCCGTTGTTCCAAGGGTTACACGGTGAATCAATAGATACTCAGCAGGAAGATTTAACTGGAAACCAATACGTGCGGTTGGGTTACGTGGATCTCCAACTCGAGCGCTTTGATCACGCAACCATTCGCGTGTGTACTTGAACTTTTCAGTGCGCAGTGGCTCAACGAGTGGAACAAGGAAGTCCAAAACTAACTGTGGATCAACATCGACATCGGGAAGGATAAATCCATCCTTTTTAAATCCGTCGTAAAGTGCCTGAGCATCGTTATCAAGGGCGTGCTTTAGTAGATTCTTAAAGGGCTCTGGGAAGCCATGCGGAAGTCGGTTGCATGCACCAAAGTCGAGAACGCCAATGCGACCATCGGCCATTAACCGGAAGTTGCCTGGGTGAGGATCGGCGTGAAGTAGTCCAGCACGTACTGGTGCGGTGAAGTGGAAACGTGCAAGACGAAAGCCTGCGTTGTTTCGCTCTTCCTGGGTTCCATTGGCAATTACCTGAGACAACGGTTTTCCTTCAAGCCACTCACTGACTAGAACCTTGTCAGAGGACATTACGACCTTAGGGATCGCTACATCAGGATCGTTTTCATAAGCTTTCCAACAAGCCTCTTGGGCCTGCGCTTCATAGTTGTAATCAACCTCTTCAATAATTCTGGCACGTAGCTCTTCAAGCATCGGCTTCATATCTAGGCCTGGCATAACAAGTTGAAAGACCTTTGCAAAGCGTTGAATCTGATTTAGATCAGAGATGAGTGCCTGCGCTGCGCCTGGATACTGAATCTTTACAGCAACAGCGCGACCATCTTTCCAAACCCCTTTGTGCACCTGACCGATAGATGCTGAAGCGGTTGGTTTGTCATCAAAGCTTGCAAAGTGATCACGCCAATCTTCACCTAGCTCTTTAGCCAAAACTTTATGAACTACTCGTGCAGGCAGAGGTGGCGCTGACTCCTGCAACTTAACAAGTGTCTCGCGGTAAGGCTTTGCAATACTTTCAGGAAGGGCCGCCTCAAAAACTGAAAGCGCCTGACCGAACTTCATCGCTCCGCCCTTTAACTCTCCTAAAACCTTAAACATCTGTGCCGCGGTCTTCTCTTGAATCTCGGCGAAGACAACTGAAGAGGATTGACCGACTAACTGCTTTCCAAATCCAAGTGCGCTACGGCCAGCAAGGCCCATCGGAATAGAGACCATCTTCGCTGAACGAACAGCGGTGGAGCTCGGAA
This sequence comes from uncultured Actinomycetes bacterium, assembly GCA_903839585.1. GTDB lineage: Bacteria > Actinomycetota > Actinomycetes > Nanopelagicales > Nanopelagicaceae > Planktophila. The sequence goes on from CAIMCU010000017.1 coordinate 2,493, forward strand.
TCTCCTTATCGGCCATGGCGCCAATGGTGCCGAATCTTGCGCCATCATGCGAGTTGAAAGTAGATCGAGGGGGAGGCGCTCTACCAACTACAGCCGCATGCAGGGTGAATAGAGATGGGAATGTGTCGGAGATTACTCGCACGAAGATGATCGATCGTTAAGACAGAGCCTTTGAGTTCGCTCTCATGAGTGTCAATAAGTTGAAGAACTATTGATGCAACCGTTGCAGCAAGTTGGTGTGATGCAACTACAGGAAGCTCTTCAATCTGTGAACCTATAACTTCAAGAACCTCAATATTTCCGCTCTGCTCTGCAAGGGTTAGCTCCCAGCAGCGAGAGCATGGAGTTATTCCGGGCTGCACAATCGGGCCGATAGTAGAAAAGGCACCATCTACTCGCGAGATGAGAAGAAACTGTTGTTTTGCGCTCATCCACAGAGCAAGAATCTGTGGATCAATCTCGCCAAAGTGAATCTTCAAACTTTGCTCATGAAGTGAATCATCAATCTCGCCGGCGATTTCATCCCTTACCTTTGGAAAAAGTGAGAGCTCTTTTGAAAGTTCATCGGTGCGGGATTTAAAGCTCTTCCCTAAATCGATCGATCTAAATACTCCAGCCTCAATGTCAAGGTCATCAATGAGCGGGTTCTCTCTTCGATACGCCATTCCAAACTGTGTGTTCGTTACACCGCTTGCAAGCAAAAGAGAGAAGAGAGCGGTTGCTGAGCGACTTTGTCCAGATATCTCTATGTGTGCACTTTGTCTGGCGCTTAACTTCGCTGCACCGTTGTCGCGAACCCCTTGAACCCATTTAGCTTGCAACAGCTCTGGTGCAACACGTTTTCTTAACTGATCAAAAGCAGCATCACCAATATGGGCAGATGCCTTCTTTGCCTTTTCCGTATTGGTGGATACAAATCTCTGCGAAAGTTGCAACGAGTTAGCCTCATCTTCAATTAGCCCACTTTTCAAAAGAGCGTTTACCTGATCCTCAAGCTCACTCTCTTGAATAGAGCTGGCGGTTGCAATCTCACTCAAACTGGCGCCCGCTGAGAGAAGTTTAAAAAGGGTTCGAGCAGCCATCGATGGAAGGCTCACATATGTGCGGGCGGTTCCTATGTGAAGGAGCTGCGGGTTAGGGGTTGTATAGAGGCTGACTCCGCTTTTGAGTCGAATCTGTTTAGTGGATGCACATGTTGTCATAAGTGAAGACTTGCGCTCGCCACCTCTTTGCATCTGCGAGCGCAGAGATTTTTGTGTACAAGCCGAAGAAAGGTAAACGCTGGGTAGTTAAATGAGTTCGCCCCGTTCCGGTATAGACCGAAGACGGGGCGAACTATTTAAAGGTGGGTATTAAAGTTACTGAGCCTTGCCGAGAATGCGATTGACCTTGGTGCCACAGACTGGGCAAATGCCCTGTGCCATGCGACGACCAGAGTCGGAGATCTTTACAGTTCCCTCAAAATCACGCTTCTCTTTGCACTTAACGCAGTAAGCGTCACCCTTGTATGTCTCTGCCATTTTGTCCTCCAATCGCGCATGAGCTCGAAACGCCCTGCGTGTATGCATGACGATACCCCTGCCCACGCTCAAATGAGGGCTTCTACCCTTACTTTGTGCGTAGTTTTTTTAGCTCAACAGGCTCAGCCAGCGCTCGTTCAGCCGCCTCATACCCATCTAGATAGGCGCTGGCTAGCTCAGAGCCCTCAAATCGGGAGAGGAGCTCGTTGAAGGCGCTGCCATGGTCAAAGTGCTCGAGGTGGATCGCCTCATGGAAGAGGACGTAATCCAGGGCGTAATCGGGGGCGAGTTTGAGCCGATCTGAGATGCGGATGGTCTGATCAAGGCCGGTACATGATCCCCAGCGCTCGCGCATAGCTCTCCATGTAACGCTGACTGGCCTTGCGGTGATTTCAGGGGCTAACTCGGAGAGCAGCTCATCTATTCGCTGCGCCAGAGCTGATTCTGTAGGGGTCTTAGCCCCCTCTGTAGCGCGAATCTTGGCGATCATCTCCGGAACTATGGCCCGTTCATCCGCTTTGCTCATTCGGGCCGGTATCGAGACGACGATACGACCACCCTGACGGTAGGCAGAGATGTTTCTCTTTCTTCTACTCGATCGGATCACCAAAATCTCGCCCTCATCGATGCCGGGCAGAGTTAGAGCTTCCTCATCCATATGTCAAAAGTACTCGCGAAGTATTTATAGCAGCGATATCTCAAGTACGTGTTGAGAGATTTAATTTCCTATATATGAAGAAATACCCGTGTGTCAAAGCCCAAGCTATTTGATACTCACAGTGATTTCTCATATGTTGCGCATACGAAGTCCTCGGATAACCACTCCGATATCTGCAAGGGGAAGGCAGATATTGAAAGTGAGCGCCCGGGGACTTCGCTTTTTATCTTAGTTACAGCAGACCCGAGAGATCATCAGGGATCTGCGTCGTTGAAATGAACTTCTCGGGAGAGGTTAGATCCTCTGCCGTTGGAAGCAACCCACCCCAAATTTGATCACGTTTTTCAACGCTATGCAGCTCGCGAATCTTTCCCCAGAACGCGCTCGCTTCGCGGGATATCTTCGGTGAAACATGAACTCCAAGCATCGTTGAAAAGAGTTTTTCAGCTGGTGCAGATGTTGCACGACGTCGACGTAGAGTTTCGCGCAGTAACTCAATCGATGGAATGCGATCTCCTGCTGCAAGTGTTGTGACTTCATCTGCCCAACCTTCGATCAGAGCAAGTACCGTCTCTAACTTTGCAAGTGCAATCTTCTGAGCTGGTGAGTCCTCTGGCGTAAAGACTCCGCTGTCTAAGTTTAAGGTGAAGGAGTTTTCAGGAATACCGTTTTGAAAACCGTCACCTTGCATTCCTTCAAAGGCTTGTTCTGCCTGACGTTGGATAGCCTCGATATCTATGTGAATGCCTTTTCCATACTCACTAATCGCACTCTGTATGTATGAAACCAACCATGGGTTGTGTGCAAAGAGGCGAGCAACAGCTCCTTCACGGAGAGCGTGAAAGATGTAGGTCTCTGATTTAGGAATCTCTAACTCTTGCGCCCACTTTTCAATGTTCTCAGGAATCAGAAGTGGACGAGCTGGATCTAGAAGTGGAAGCCCAACATCGTGCGTGCCTGTGACCTCTGTCGCGAGTACTCCAATGGATTGACCGAGCTGGGTTGCAATCATCGTCCCAATAAACCCACGTAGAAGGGTTGTCATCATCTCGATCGGTGCCTGAGCAGCCTCATCGCCCATTCCTTGCTCAGCTACTGCTTGGTCTAGTAACTCGCTGATTGCAGCAGCTAATCCAGCAGCCAGTGGCTCCATGGTTCGCTGCCAACCCTGCAAAGTTGTATCAACCCAGTCAGCACGACTTGAGGCTTTGTCCCCTGAAATCGTTGCAGGAAATGATGTTGCTTCGTTGAGCCATACCTCTGCGATTTGAAAGGCGCTATCAATGACTGCAAGATCTTTGGTTCCAAGCGGTGCCATACCTTGAGATGAGACAAACTTTTTTGCACTCTCTCTGACAGTTGCCTGCGGGAGTGGCTCTCTATTTGTTGCTGCACCAAAAACTCCACCCGGGAATATGTTCGCAAGTTGGGCCTGCATCTGCTCCTGCATAGCCTTCATCATCGCGGCAAGATCGGGCTCTTTGCCGTCATCTCCCGAAACGCCATCGGGGGTAAAGCCAAAAGGTGCCATGTGTGAACTCTCCCACTTTTTCATTTCGCCAGCGCTTATTTTGGTCGGACTCTCTTACAAAAAGTCTTACAGAAGGATAGAACAATGCGGGTAAGAAATTTCTTCCCGCTACGACTAGGCTGGTGAGTATGTCCAACTCATTCATGGCGCTTATCTGGTGGGTAATCCCGGCCGCCGGAGTTATCGGTGGATTGGC
>CAIMCU010000018.1 GCA_903839585.1 uncultured Actinomycetes bacterium
CTGCAATACCGGAGGCTAAGGTGAAAGCCAATACTTTAGATCGAGCTGAGTGGATACCAACTAACTCTGCAGCGGTGGAGTTACTGCGGACTGCTCGCCAACCTCTTCCATATCTGCTTTGTAAAATGTTTGAAATCAACCAGGTAATCAAAAGTGCAGCAAGAGCTGAGATCCAGAAGAACCATTTGTACTGCGATACCTCACCATTGAAAAACTCCGGGGCAGAGCCAGAATTAAACTGCAAACCCTGTTCTCCACCAAGGAATGAGAACTGATTGGCAAGCGATGGAAGTGCAACCGCTAACGCAAGGGTTGCTCCCGCAAGGTATGGCCCACTTAATCTAGCCGCTGCGACCCCAAGAATTAATCCAAAGAGTGCGGCACCTAGTACTGCAACAACAAAGGTGAGTGGAAGTGGAAGTCCCCATGTGCTTTGCGCAAGCGTTGCGCTAAATCCACCCAGCGCCATGATTGCGCCATTACCGAGAGATATCTGTCCAGAGAAACCTGTGAGCAAAACAATAGATGCGATTCCGATGACATACATTGCAACAGATGCGCCCTGATAGAGGCGAAGGTCATCTACACGGTTACCGATTAAGAAGAGGACAAAGCCAAGGAGGATGAATCCAGCTAATCTCTTAGCGCGATGGTTATGCATTTCTGCTCTTCCTTCCACCGATTAATCCGCTTGGCTTAATTAAGAGAACCAGAATCAAGATAACAAATGGAACAACAAATGTTAATGAGGTGCCTATGTAAAGTCCGACAAAGGAGAGGGTTAGACCTAGAAGGATTCCACCGAGGGCTGCTCCGATAAGACTTTCTAATCCACCAATTACTGCAGCAACAAATCCAAAGACTAAGAGTAGATCGAGTGAGTTTGGAGAGAGCGCACTTCCCGGTGTTACAAGAACACCTGCAATCGCACCTGCTGCACCTGCGAACGCCCAGCCAATTGCACGAATACGATCAACTCGAACGCCGGAAAGACGTGCAATCTCTGGTTGAAAAGCCGATGCACGAAGTGCAAGGCCGAGGTTTGTTCTTTGGAAGATAAAGGAGAAAGTAAGCATCACCAGTAAGGCTGTGCCGATAATTAGGAAGTCTGTCTGTGAGAATGGGTAAACGGTTTCACCCACAGTAACTCCCATAGCTGAGACCGGCGACTCAAGAAGTTTTTGATCACCTTTCCAGATAATGGCTGCGCCGCTATGGAGAACACCGAGTAAGCCAAGGGTCAAGATGACAGATGCAACCGGTGCGATCGCACCTTTAGATGCACGCTTTGAAAGTGGACGCATAAGGAAGGACTCAACCGCTGCGCCGACGATGGCTCCAGCGATCGCTGCGATAGGAAGTGCTAGCCAGTAGTTTCCGGTACGTGTTACTACCTCCCACCCGATATAGGTAGAGATGACGGCTTGACCAGCTTGTGCAAAGTTAATTACGCGGGTTGATCTAAAGACTAGAACAAGCGCCAGCGCCATCAAACTGTAGATAGCACCCTGGCTAAGTCCAATGAGTATCGCTGAGATTAATTGATCCATTTAATACCCCAAGTAAGCAGCTCGTAGTGCTGGATCATTCATCAAATCCGATGCGCGTCCCTCGGCAACAAGTTTTCCAAGGTTCATGATGACGCCGATGTCTGCAATGCGTAGTGCGCTCATCGCATTCTGCTCAACGATCACAACGGTCAACCCCAACTTATGTCGAAGATCGTTGATAGTTTGAAAAATCTGTTCAATAACAAGTGGTGCTAAACCAAGTGATGGTTCATCTAGCAGAAGCAGCTTTGGTCTAGAAACCAGCGCCCGTCCGATAGCTAACATCTGACGCTCACCGCCAGATAAGGTGTCGGCGCTTTGTGACATGCGCTCACCTAATCGTGGAAAGAGATCGATAACCTCTGCCGTTGCAGCCGCTACATCCTTCTTATCGCGGCGCCAAATTCCACCAAGGGCTAAGTTCTCCTTAACCGTTAACTCAGGAATCACAGACTTACCGTCAGAGACATGAAGCACGCCTTGGCGCGCTAACTCTTCTGGCTTTTTTCCAAGTAGAGAGATCCCCTGCCATGTTGCCTGACCCGTTGTCGGCGCCTTTAACCCTGAAAGCGAGCGCAGAAGTGTTGTCTTACCCGAACCGTTTGCGCCGATAACTGCGGCTAACTGTCCAGCGGTTACGGTAAATGAGAGGGAGTCGATTGCACGGATAGCACCGTGATCTACAGAGAAGCCACTTACAACTAAACCGTTCATACGGCGCTCGTCTGCGTACCGAGGTAGGCCGCGATAACAGCTGGATCACGACGAACCGTTTCAACATCTCCACTTGCAATAACCTCACCGAAGTTAAGTACATAGAGGCGATCACAGACTGTCATGACAACATCCATGTGGTGCTCAACGATAATGACGGCGCAACGAGCTGCGATATTGCGGATCATTCGGTTCATCCACTCAATATCCTGCGAGCCCATTCCGCCCGCTGGTTCGTCGAGTAAGAGAATTCGAGGGTTGCTCACTAATGCGCGCGCAATTGCAACACGCTTTGTATCAGGGTATGAAAGTGTGTCGGCTCTGCGCTCTGCTAGCTCGCCACAGTAAACGTTCTCGAGCGCTTCAAGGGCGCTGTTGCGAAGCCGAGCCTCATCACGGGCATCTAAGCCAAGGGCTGCACGGATAAGTCCGCTCTTGGTGCTCTTTGTTGCACCGAGCATGACATTCTCAACAACTGTTAAATCTGGAAATAGACCTACCCCTTGAAGGGTTCGTGAAATTCCAAGATCTACTAATTCGTAGGGCTTTGGCCATGCGTGCTTCTTGCCATCTATCTCAAGCGCTCCGTGATCAACATCGACGAGTCCTGAGAGTGCGTTAAAGAAGGTTGTCTTTCCCGCACCGTTTGGGCCGATCAAACCAACAACCTCACCTGGGTTTAACTCTAGGTAGACATCTGTAAGAGCCTTAAGGCCGCCAAAGGAGATAGAGAGTTCCTTGACGGACAGGAGTGGGTTATTAGTAGACATGAGGTTCGTAGATTCTAGGCACGCGAGGACCGATTCGGGTAGTTATTTCATAACAAATTGATTGCGAGGCGCTGCCCCAATCATCTGCGGTGTACTCACCGTGGCCTCCGTCACCAAAAACCACCACCCAGTCACCTGATTTAGCTTTTGAATCTGGCCCTAAATCGACAACAAACTGATCCATGGAAACGCGTCCAATTATTGGGGCTCTCTTGCCGCCGACAAAGACACCTGCTCCAGCAGCAATCCGAGGGATGCCATCTGCATAACCCATTGCAACTACACCTAACTTCGTATCGGCTTTAGTTACCGCACTTGCACCGTAGCCAATCGGTGAACCAGCAGGAACCACTTTCACCAAGTACAACGCCGCACGTAGCTGCATCGCAGGCTTTAATCCAAGTGATTTTGAATCACCAAGGGTTTTGAAGTCTGGGGAGAGTCCATAGATAGCGATGCCGGTACGCACCATGTTAAACGCCGAAGCTGCGTCTTTGATCGTTGCCGCAGAGTTAGATAGGTGTTTTATTGGTGGATTAACACCAACTGCAGCTAACTCCGCAACGGCCCTCTTAAAGTTTTCTAGTTGAGTCAGGTTTTGTTGCTCACCAGGCTCATCAGCGCGTGCAAAGTGCGAGAACACTCCGACTACCTCAACCTGCGAGAAGTCAGCGCTTAGAAGTTGATCCCATTCCTCCAGGAATCCGCCTCTTCCCATTCCGGTATCTACCTCAATGTGAATCCGTGCCTTTTTCTTCAACGCTGAAATCTCATTTAGCGCGGCGATCGAGGAAACCGCCAGATCAATATCTTTTTCAACCGCTTTCTCAAAATCTGATCCTGGTTGAACAAGCCATGCAAGTATCGGTGCGCTAACTCCTGCATCACGAAGTGCAAGCGCTTCTTCAAGAAGTGCAACACCCAACCATGTCGCTCCACCTTTTAGTGCAGCTTGAGCAGTGCGAACCAATCCATGGCCGTAAGCATCGGCCTTAACAACTGCTAGTAACTCAACGCCATTGATCGCCTTTAAGTGCTCAATGTTCTTTGTAACAGCATTGAGATCGATGCGTGCCTCTGCTCTCATTAGTTGCGCTCCACTACAACCATGGCTGAGGCAATCCCGGCATCGTGAGAGAGGGAAAGATGAACATTTGCACCATCAACTAAATCAGCGATCTCACCGCGAAAGAGAAAGTCTGGCTTTCCGCTTTCATGGTTAATGACCTCAGCCTCATGCCACGGCAACCCTTTGCCAGCGTTGAGAGCCTTAGCGAGCGCCTCCTTTGCGGCAAAGCGCGCAGCTAAACCTGCAATCGGTTTTGTGAGCTCAGATTCGGTGAAAAGTTTTTGTGCAAGTGCAGGGGTTCGCTCGAGAGACTCTTGGAATCTTGCGACATCAACGACATCAATACCGATCCCATCAATCATGGGCCGCAGTCTAATTGAAGATTATGAGAGTTGGCTATCAGATGGAAAGTACCGGTCAATGGCAATCACGAGCACAAGTAGAGAGGCTCCGATAAGCAATCCGCCCAGCAAGTCAGAGAACCAATGAGTATTTCTCACCAAGGAGACGATACAAACCGTAAGACTGATTACCGCAACACCAGCACTAGCTAATCTTCCTTGGTATCTATCTACGTGCGCATATCTATAGATGAGATAGGCGAGTATTCCCCAGGTAAGAACAGCGTTAGATGCATGACCACTTGGGTAGGACATACCTCCTGCATGAATTAAATCAATCTCAATCTTTGGCTTTGTTCGCCCTAACCAGTACTTAAATGTTCCGACAACCACATTGAGTGCAAGAAGTGAGAGCACAGCAAGGTTGAGAGGCCTCCATGTTCTGAAAACAACAGCAATATAAGCAGCACCGATTAAGAGTGCTGTGGCGGTTACGCCTCTAAGGCCTAAGTCATCCAGACGCCTAATGACAAAACCAAGCAACCCTGTGAACTCTGGGCGTTCCATATCTTCTATGGTTGCATCGATATTTGTTAATGGTCCTGAAATCAAGACTTGGTGGGTGACGACAAGAAATCCTAAGAATGCTGTGGCAGACCATCTAACTGCACGAAACATCTGTGCGCGGCGCGCATCGAGTACCTCAGTTACCACTTACTCGACCGTAACTGATTTGGCTAAGTTACGAGGCTGATCAACATCATTGCCTCGAGTTACAGCCATCTCATATGCAAATACTTGTAGTGGCACAGTTGCAAGGATTGGTTGAAAGAGCGCTGAAGCAACAGGTATGCGAATTATGTGTTCGGCACCAACTACATTGTCGCCCTCTTGTGCGATAACGATTACGCGAGCCCCTCGCGCCTTAACCTCTTGAATATTGCTGAGCATCTTTTCATCAAGTGCATGCACATGACCTGCTGGAAGAATTGCGATAACTGGGGTGCCTTGATCGATGAGTGCGATCGGTCCGTGTTTGAGCTCGCCGCCAGCAAAGCCCTCTGCATGCATATAAGCCAGCTCTTTTAACTTCAGCGCTCCTTCGAGAGCGACTGGATAACCAACGTTTCTTCCAAGAAAGAGAACTGATGTACTCGTTGCAAACCCTCGAGTTAACTCGCGCAGAGGCTCAACGGTTTCAAGGATCTGTTCAATCTTGCCCGGAAGTTCGAGCATCTCGTTGTAGAGATCATGAATCTGCGAATCCTTTAACTCTGCGCGCACTTGAGCCAGCTTCAGCCCAATGAGGTAGACGGCAACTACCTGCGTTAGAAACGCCTTAGTTGAGGCCACTGCAATTTCGGGACCTGCGTGTGTATAAAGCACCGCATCTGATTCGCGTGGAATCGTCGAGCTATTTGTATTGCAAATTGCGAGAACTCGAGCACCCGCTGCCTTTGCATGTCGAATCGCCATCAAGGTATCCATGGTTTCACCTGATTGAGAGATTGCGATGACTAAGGTGCCGGCATCGATAATTGGGTCGCGATAGCGATACTCACTTGCTATCTCAACCTCTACTGAAATCTTGGCCCATTTTTCAATCGCATACTTTGCAACCATGCCTGCGTGATAAGCGGTTCCGCATGCGATAACAACTATCTTCTTAATCGCCTTAATCTCTGCATCGCTCATGTGAAGCTCATCTAGCTCGATTTGATTATTGTCACTAAGGCGCCCGATTAAGGTATCGGCTACAGCCTTTGGCTGCTCAAAGATCTCCTTGAGCATAAAGTGAGAGAAGCCCCCCTTTTGCGCAGCAGATGAGTCCCAGGTAATTTCATACTCTTTTGGAACTACCTTCTTGCCATCGAGATCGACGATAGAGATTGAATCTGGATTTATTGTGACGACCTCATCCTGGCCAAGTTCAACAGCGCGCTTTGTGTAGTCGATAAAGGCAGCGACATCAGATGCCATGAAGTTTTCATCTTTTCCTAGTCCAACTACCAATGGTGAGTTTCGACGGACTCCAACGATTGTTTGTGGTGAATCGGCGTGTATAGCTAGCAATGTAAAGGAGCCAC
>CAIMCU010000019.1 GCA_903839585.1 uncultured Actinomycetes bacterium
CCAAAGGATGCACTTGAAACTCTTGTAACAGTTCCACTTGGTGCGTTGAACTCACAGCCCGCGGCAGTCAGCGAGTCCAGAAGCCAGCTCCAACCAACCTCGGGAAGTAGTGGATCCTCTTGCATCGCTACATCAACATCTGCGCGCAGGAAAGTAACTGCACGAAACTCACCCTCCCAAGTTTCCTGTCCACCAGGCTCGTGAAGAATCACAAAACGTCCAGAGGCCAACTCATCCTCTTCATCACCAAGTAATCCATTGGAGACATCGGCGGTGAATGCGAAGGCGTAGGTTGCTAACTTCTGTGGAGCCGGAACCTCTTCAAGAAGGATTTCATCGCGTGGAGTTACTGTGCGAAGTAGTTCGACCAGTTGATTGAACTGTGACAGATCCATTGTGCAATTCTAAAGTTAACTCCGCGGTAAGCGCGGGAGGCTGGGCGGTTTCAGATAGGGTTGCCAGATGGCATCGCTCTTAGCATTGGTTTCTAGCTTACTTTGGGGAAGTGCGGATTATCGAGCAGGAATCCTCAGCAAGAACTTCCCGGCTATTGCGGTACTTGGTACCTCACAGGCGATAGGCCTACTTACAGGTGTTGTTTTAGTAAGTATTAACGGTGAGTGGAGTGCACAAGCTTTTGGTACAGGAGGTTACTTCTTTCCAGGTATCGCCGCTGGTTTATGTGGATACATTGGACTCATCTGTCTCTACGCTGGATTAGCAACAGGGAAGATGGGCGTTGTTTCTCCAGTGAGTTCGCTGAGCGCTCTTATCCCATTTGCTTATGCAATGTTTGTTAAAGATAACCAGTTGAGCGCAGTTGTTATGGCTGGAGCACTCATGGCCATTGCAGGCGCATTCTTTGCAAGCGGTCCAGAGGTTTCACAGGGTCTTCCGCTGAAGCCACTACTTCTTGCTTTAGGTGCAGCTCTTGGTTTTGGAACGGCGTTGATCGCCATGGCGATTGGCTCCGAGGGAAGCGCTCTTGCGACAATGACGATGATGAGAGCTACCACCTTTGTGCTTTCCCTTGGCATCCTTTTGCGCTTTAGAAACTTTGGAGGGCTCGGCAGGAAACAGATACCTGCACTTATCTTTATTGGTGTTGCCGACTTTCTAGCCAACCTTCTTCTTGGAGTTGCAACGACTAAGGGGGTTTTGGCGCTGGCTATGGTTTTAGGTGCGCTTTATCCCATCGCCACGGCTCTACTTGCTTTCCGCTTCCTTCATGAACGGCTTCATAAAGCACAGTACGTGGGTATCGCACTCGCAGTATCCGGGGTAGCAATTATCTCTGCTTTTTAAAATCCATAATCATTAAAGAGTTGCTGAGTAGAAGATGGTCTCTGCAACAACCTCTTGCGTAACCTTTGAAAACTTTGCAAGGAGGGCTTCATGATCAAATCTTTCTTCGCCGCCGGTAGCCTGAGTCACGCTTAGCTCTAATCCATCAATTAATGCGCGCTCAGCTAGGTAGGTAACTAGTTCTGGCCCACCTTCAACAAGGATGTTTCCCCCAAAGCTCTTCTTTGCTCTTAACAAAGCTTTCTCGGGTGTCGTATTCCACCAAAGAGCGAGTCGGTTACTCGGAATCGCATTAATCATTGAACGAGAGACAACAACAACTGGTACCGGGGTTCGGTGATACGGCTCAGTCCGTGCAGTTTTTCCTCCGATTAAGATGCAGTCAGCACTCTTTCTTCTGGCTAGAAATCTTTTTCGATCCTCAGGGCTTGATACTCCGGCGGAGCGACCATCGCGAGAGAAGGATCCATCTATCCCCACTACTAAGGTTGCGATTGTGGCCATAAGTGATTTTAAAGGGGTTATTTGTTGAGATTCACAGGCTCGCACGCATGTTCTGGGTTGAGATTGACCTTCAAGCGGCGATAACCTCAACTCCATGTGGCAACGCAGAGGGATGGTATTAACCCTGTCCTTTACTACCCTTATGGGGGCACTTGTTTCAGCCCCCGGCGCCGATGCTGCTCAATCTCTGGCTCAGGTCCAAGCGAAGGTTCGTCAGTTAGAGGAAGAGGCCACTACTGCAGCCGAAGGCGCACAAGAGGCGAAGGTTAAGTTGGCATCTTTAACTCGAACACTCAATGGAATTCAGGCTCAGGAGAAGGTACAAGGCGCAAGCGTTCAATCGCTTTCAAAATCACTCAACGCAATTGCAATCGCACAGTACAAGACCGGGGGAATCAGTCAGAGCCTTGAACTTCTCTTCTCATCAGATCCAACGCTCTACCTCTCTGCTGCAGGATCTCTTGAATCGATTACAAGAAAGCAGTCGATCGCACTGCGAAAGTATCAAGCAGCCAAACAGAGGTTGAATGCGACATCACTGACTGTTAATGATCGATTGACCTTAGTGAAGGCGGCCCAGAAGAAGTTGGCAGCTCAGAGTGCAAAGGCGCAAGCAAAGCTTGCAGAAGCTGAGTCACTTCTAGCGAAGTTGAAAAAAGAGGATAGAGAGAGATTAGCTAAACTCGCCGAGCAAGAAGAGGATGCGGATCAGAAATCTTCATTAGCTGCAGCCAAAGCCGCGCAAGGAGTATCCGGACGTGCTGGAAAGGCGCTCAAGTTTGCGCTAAAGCAGATTGGTGACAGGTATGTTTTTGGAGCCGACGGCTTAACTTACTGGGATTGTTCTGGTTTAACGATGAAGGCGTTTGCAACCGCGGGGGTCTCCCTTCCTCACTCATCGCGCGCTCAATCCAGAATGGGCAAAGCGGTTTCGCGTAGCCAGCTAAAGCCCGGGGATTTAGTCTTCTTTGGTCGACCTGTTTCCCATGTTGGAATCTACTTAGGTGGAGGAAAAATGGTTCATGCACCTCGCTCGGGTTCTAGAGTGAAGGTCGCAAGTGCAAGCAACCTTGGCTCAAAACCCTACGTCGGTGCGCGCCGCTTCTAATGAGTTTAACCTCCACTGGAAAAACACTTTGCATTACTAATGACTTCGGCCCAAGGGCTGGAGGAATCGAGAGCTTTGTCATTGGATTAATAGAGAGACTTCCGCACAGCTCCGTGATTGTTTACACCTCCTCACAAGCAGGCTCCCATGAGTATGACTCTCAATGGCTAAGCGATTTCGGCGTCATCGTAATTCGAGATAAGAGCAAAGTTCTTCTGCCAACACCACGCGTTGGTCGGGCGATTCGACGGACTGTTGGCGAGTACAAAGTTCAACGTGCTTTTTTTGGAGCTGCAGCACCTCTTGGACTTTTGGCGCGAGGATTGCGTAAAGCGGGTGTCGTTCAGATAGTGGCGCTAACACATGGCCACGAGGTCTGGTGGTCAAAGGTATTTCCCTTTAACTTTGCGCTGCGCCGAATTGGAGAAAACGTTTCGCATTTAACGTACTTAGGAGAGTTCACAAGGTCAGCGATTGCAAAGAGTTTAAGTAAGGCAGCACAGAGCAAAATGGTTCGTATCGCCCCAGGAATTGATACCGATCA
>CAIMCU010000020.1 GCA_903839585.1 uncultured Actinomycetes bacterium
TCGAAGCGAACTCACTTAAGTTGAAGAAGGTTAAGGTTTGGGTAAAGCCTGCATCTGCGGCGGTTGAAAACTCACTTACTTTAGATCCAACAGATGAGAGCATCTTTCCCAACGCTACTTTGTCGCACATTCTTGCTCACGAACTCTTTCAGCCAGGGTACTCCGAGGCAGTATCGGAGCTTCTTGATTTAGGAACCGATGAGATTCTCTTTTCACAGGTTCCACAGCTCGTTGGCAGCAACTATGGCGCCGCCATCTCATCCTTTGAAAGATCCTCAGTTGTTGGTCTTAAGAAAAGCTCTGGCCAGATCCGTATCTGCCCACCGCTAGCCTCTAAAGTTGAAACTGGCGACCAGATCATTGCTATCGCCAAAAACGATGACTCCATCATCTTCACCGGTGTTAAAACAGAGGTGACAGATATACATGCACGCAAAAAGAGTGTTACAAAGCTGATTCAAGAGAAGCAGGTTGTGCTGATTATCGGATGGTCACACCTTGGGCCAGCCCTAGTCGATGAGTTGACCCGTCAACTTCCCGCCGGATCATCAATTTCAATCCTGGCCGATGAACTCAAGTGTGACTCTTCAACAATCCCTACTAAGGGAGTGCGCGGTGTAACAATCTCGCGGGCGAGCTCGCTATCTGCAAAGAGATTCACACAGGCGATTGTGCTGGCCTACCGCGAAGATATTGGCCCGCATGAAGCAGATGCTCGAACAGTTGAAAGCATTAGAGTGCTCAAACATGCGATACCGGCGGCGCAAAACCTACGTATCGTTGCCGAGTTTTTTAACCCCGCCAAAGCACAGCGTTCACAGCTAACCGACGCAGACTCAACCTTCGCCTCAGAAGAGTTAGCGGCAAAGTTACTCGTGCAAAGTTGGACCAACCAGGATCTTGAATCGGTTATCGGGGCGCTCTTTGCTCCTGGAGCGTTCGCTATCTCATTTCAACCCATCGAAAACTACGTTGAAAGTGGACGCCCAATTACCTTTGCCCGGCTTACCGCAGCTGCAGCTACCCGTGGAGACTCCCCTATCGGCTACTTCAAAGCAGCTGATGGAATGCAGGTTCTGATCAATCCATCAAAGGCGACAATCTTTGACACCAAAGCCGGTGACAAGATGATTGTTATCTCGAGCTAACTGTTAAGCCTCTGGATTTTCCTTTTTGCTGTGTGAACCATCGCACCATGGCTTATCCTGAGAATTACCACAGCCACATAGCTTGAAATCTGTTTTGGTCTCTAAGACATTTCCATCGGCATCAACAAAATCCGCGGTTCCTGTAAAGCGGAATGAACCGCTCTTTGGGTTGATGAAGATCTTTGGATTTTCGCTCATGTACTGGCTCTTAATCTAGGTAGTCGCGAAGAGATTGCGAACGTGATGGGTGGCGAAGCTTAGACATCGTCTTTGACTCAATCTGACGAATACGTTCGCGGGTTACACCGTGAACCTTTCCGATCTCATCTAGTGTCTTTGGCTGTCCATCTGTAAGTCCATACCGTGCCTTGATTACATCTGCTTCGCGTTGTGTAAGTCCACCAAGAACCTGCATCAACTGCTCCTGCAAAATAGTAAAGGTCACAGACTCTTCAGGCTTTACAGCCTCTGAGTCCTCAATGAGATCTCCGAACTCAGAGTCTCCTTCTTCTCCAAGTGGAGTATGAAGTGAGATCGGCTCGCGACCATACTTTTGAACCTCGACAACCTTTTCAGGTGTCATATCAAGCTCTTTAGCCAACTCTTCTGGTGTCGGTTCGCGACCTAGATCTTGAAGCATCTGGCGCTGAACACGTGCCAACTTATTAATAACCTCAACCATGTGAACAGGGATACGAATAGTTCGAGCCTGGTCTGCCATCGCACGTGTAATCGCCTGGCGAATCCACCACGTTGCATACGTTGAGAACTTGTAACCCTTTGTGTAGTCAAACTTCTCAACCGCACGGATAAGACCCAAGTTTCCTTCTTGGATAAGGTCTAGGAAGAGCATTCCACGTCCGGTGTAACGCTTTGCAAGAGATACAACTAGACGAAGGTTTGCTTCGAGTAGGTGGTTCTTGGCGCGCTTTCCATCCTCAACGATCCACTCGAGCTCGCGCTTGAGCTTCTTCTCAAGCTTCTTCTCTTCCTTTAACTTCTCTTCGGCAAAAAGTCCTGCCTCAACGCGGGTAGCTAGCTCAACCTCGAGCTCTGCATTCAAAAGTGCAACGCGACCGATCTGCTTGAGGTAATCCTTGACCGGGTCAGCTGTTGCACCTGCGGTCATAACGGTTTGCTCCGGTGGAAGGTACTTAATCTCAGTCTGAATCAACTTAGCTTGAGTATTAAAGAAGTACTGAATATCTTCGTGGTTTTTGAGGGAGCCAAGAAGGATCGCCTCTGATGCGATCTTTGCTGACTTCTCAGTAAAGGTGTGCATCTCAAACTGCTGCTGAATCTGCTTAAAGGTTAATGCCTTTCCATCTGCCTCAAGTGTTACGTAGCGGGCAGGGTGTCCAATGTTGTGCATCATAAAGTTGAGGGCATCTAAAACGATGTTGATATTACGAAGCTCTTTCTTTAACTTCTCGCGCTCGTTCTTATCCTCTTCCTCATCTTCGCCCTCTGAGTTTTGAAGAGTAAAGGAGCCTTCCTCTTTGCCGGCTTCATCAGAGAGGTTTACAACGCGGGTCTTATCCTCAGTCTCTGCATCGACGAGTTCGACAGCCTCGGTAATAAGGGTCTCATCATCTTCAATCTCAACCTCTTCTAGCTCAACCTCTTCGCCATCGATCTTGACGACAATCGCTTTGCCATTCTTATCAAAAGTTTGAGCCGGTGCAGTTGGTGCTGGTGGCGCGATAAGTGCGAGCTCGGTCTTCTTGAGCATGCGGTAAGGCGAACCTAATCCGCCCTTACGTAACTTCTCAACCATCGCAGGAAGTTCGGCTGCGAGCGCGCGAGCCTCATCTACTAACTCTTTATCGGCCTTCTTTGGAATTCGACCAAGGGAGGTAACACCACGTTCTTCAAGCTCTGCTAGGACAACCTTCTGGCGCTCGGATGCGTTTTTTGCATCGACGATTGCGCGTACATCTTTTTCAGTTAAATCCTTCTTTAATGGAATCTTTACCGGGACAACCTTCTTGGCTACAACCTTCTTAGCCGGAGCTTTTTTAGCTGGTGCTTTCTTAGCAGCGCTCTTCTTAACAGGTGTGGCCTTCTTTACCGTCTTCTTAGCTGCAGGCTTCTTAGCTACAGCCTTCTTAGCTGAAGCCTTGCCGGCCTTGGCCTTGTTTTTGCGCGCACTAAATACAGCCACAATTGTCCTTTGGTTGATTTTTCAAGACCGTCTAAAACTTTTGTTTTAAACCGCTTGAAGCAATACCTATATTGTACCCAAAGCCGCTCTAATTGCCGCACCAACGGCCTCAGATTCGACCAAAAAGCCATCATGGCCGAACTCGGAGGAGATTGAGATGACCTCTTTGGCCGTTGGAACCAGCTCGGCAATCTCAGCCTGCAGCCTGGGCGGGAATAAACGATCGGTATCGATGGAGACAACGACTACCGGGACGGTAATCGACTCGAGGGCGGCCACTACCCCACCGCGCCCACGCCCAACATCGTGGGAGGCCATAGCGCCGGTGAGAGCGATATAGGTATTGGCATCAAAGCGCTTAGCCAACTTGGCCGCTTGGTGATCTAGATAGGACTCAACGGCGTAGCGACCTGTGTCATCGCCTTGTAGCTGGCGACCAAAGCGCACATCCATCTCAGACTCTGTGCGATAGGTCAGGTGAGCAACTCTTCGAGCGATTCCCATGCCTTCAACGGGACCTGCCTCTTTATCGTAGTAATCACCGCCGTGAAAGTGTGGATCGGTTTTGATTGCACGGATCTGTACCGAAAATCCACCGATTTGATCGCCGGTAGCAACTGCAGATGAACCGATTGTGCAGATTGCGCCGATGCGATGTGGATGTTGAATCGCCCATTCAAGTGAGCGCATTCCACCAAGAGAAGGTCCGACGGCAAGTAGGTACTTTGCGATTCCGACCTTTTCAGTAAAGGCATATTCAGCAGCAACCATGTCGCGAATTGTTAAATAAGGAAAGCGCGAACCGTATGGTTTTCCATCTGGTGCAATAGATGCTGGGCCAGTTGAACCTTGGCATCCA
>CAIMCU010000021.1 GCA_903839585.1 uncultured Actinomycetes bacterium
CACCCGTTTTGTTAAAGCGCTAGGCACAGGAAAAGGCGAAACCTTTACGCCAAGTGATGCCGACTTAACTCGTTGGGGTCTAGTCATGACCCTTGATGAGGATTCCATCGCCGAACTTGATAACCATCCTGTGATTAAATCCTGGCGCAAGAAATCCGTGTCTGAGTTTCGTGCAGTTCTAGATCCCATCTCTTCACATGGTTTGTGGGCCAACGAAAACCCCTTTGATTACTCAACGACTCCAGCTCAAGGACAGATAGCTGCAATAACTCGTGCGCGAATTGTTTGGAGAAAGAATCTTCTCTTCTGGGGTGCAGTACCGCCTGTAACCGCCAGTCTTCATCGCTCTAAAGGGTTGATTAAAGCGATTGGAATTGGTGAAGCTCCCATTGGTTTGCAGGGAACTTTCTCCTTATGGGAAAGCGCAGCGGATTTAAGAGAGTTCGCGTATAAAGGGCGGGAGCACTCTGAGGCCATCGAGGCAACATCTCGCAACAAGTGGTACTCAGAGGAGTTATTCGTACGCTTTTCAGTACGTGAAGTTCGGGGCGAAATTTCAAGTTAATGCGGTAAGTACGGCAGACTACGGCTATGTCGATGCGCCATTACACCCCAAGACGAAGTCGCAGGCACGGTATCTCATCCCGCACAGCCTTCATTTTGTACTCAGTCCTGGCTATCGCGATTTTGTTGCAGGTTTCATATCCTCTTTTATCCGATGAACCTCTGCGCTTTGTAACTATTGCAACCGTTTATTGGGGTGCCGGTGCAATGGCGTTGCATGCACTACTTTCCTACGGAGCTAGATACGCATTTACATATTTAGGAGTAACCCTTGTCTTTGGCTTACTCATCGAATCGCTCGGCGTAAATACAGGTTGGCCATTTGGCGTATATGAGTACTCACCTACTCTCGGTGTTTCTTTAATCGGAGTTCCGGTAGTCGTGCCTTTTGCATGGGTGATGATGGTGCATCCCGTCCTTGTTGCAGCCCGTTACGTCACCAAAGGTTGGGTCTTTCTCTATGGAGGCTTTGGATTAATGGCATGGGATCTTTTCCTAGATCCTCAAATGGTCTCTGCTGGACGTTGGACCTGGGAGGTAACGGGATCACACGTTCCATTTCAACCGGAGATTCCACTTTCAAACGCCTTTGGATGGCTACTAAGCGGAATGGCAATCACTGCGTTACTACATCAAATACTTCCATTGGAGCGTAGAAAAGAGAGCGCATCTCTTACCGCTGTCGATATCTTCCTAGGTTGGGTCTTTTTCTCTGGAGTTATTGGCAATATCTTCTTCTTTGACAGACAGGGCGTTGCCTTTCTCGGTGGCATTGTTTACGGATTGGTTTTCATCCCATACTTCTTAATTCGCTGGCTCGGTCGCCCTTAACTACGCATGGATAGCGCTGTATTTTTTGTAAATCTCTTTCTCTTCGCATTAACGCTCACAAACTTCCTGCTTATTCGCAAACCTAAAGACAGTACACCAGTAAGCGTGAGCGTCGACTTACTCATTCCAGTGCGAAATGAAGAAGAGAATATTCCAGAGTTGATAACTGCGCTAAAGTCACAAGAAAGCCTCGAACATGTCCGTTTCATCTTTATCGATGACTCATCAACTGATCGCACATCCGAGTTGATTCAAACAAAGACTAAGGATGATTCGCGATTTACCTTAATTTCAGCAGCTGAGCTCCCGTCGGGATGGCTCGGAAAACCCTGGGCGCTCTCACAAGGCTTTGCCGCATCATCTGGTGAGATCCTTGTAACGCTAGATGCTGATGTCAGACTCAAACCAGATGCGCTTGTGCGCTCTATCAATCTTCTAAATACCAGAGGGCTAGATTTCATATCACCGTACCCACGCCAGATTGCCATTTCCTTTGGTGAGCGATTAATCCAGCCGCTCTTGCAGTGGTCTTGGTTATCTACAGTTCCACTCTTTATTGCCGAGCGAAGCACGAGAAAATCCCTTGCTGTGGCAAATGGTCAGTTCTTCTTAGTTAAGCGCTCAGCGTTAAGTCGCATCTCAGGTTTTGAAAGGATTTCACACCAAGTCATAGATGACATAGAGCTTGCTAGAGCTCTGCTCGCTTCTGGTTTTCATGGATGTGTTGTTGATGGTTCACAGATTGCTTCGACGCGTATGTACGATTCATTTACTGCAATCAAAAGCGGGTATGGGAAGTCTCTCTGGAAAGCTTTCGGTTCACTCCCTGGTGCAATGACTGCAACCCTTTTCCTAGGATTTACATCTATCTATCCGCTCTACCTAACAATGCAGTTCAATCCGCTTGGTGTCCTGGCACTTGAGTTGATTATAGGAACCCGTCTACTTGCTGCGGTTGGCTCGCATGGACGAATTAGGGATGCTTTCCTGCATCCACTCTCTATCGCTGTTCTTATCTATTTGATCGGTTACTCCTTCAGGAATCGCAAAACTGTTGAGTGGAAGGGTCGAGTATTGTGAAAAACGATCACTTAGCTCGCGGTGAGGGCAAGGTCGCCGTTATCGGTGCTGGTATGGGTGGCATGTGTACAGCTGCGCGGCTGGCGCGTGCTGGCTTTGAGGTGACAGTCTTTGAAGCATCATCTCGTCACGGTGGAAAATGTCGAACCGAATGGATCGCAGGGTTCGCCTTCGATACGGGACCTTCACTACTAACGATTCCAGCTGTCTACCGCGATTTCTTTCAAAGAACCGGCGATGTCATGGGTCGAGTTCTAGAGCTAACCCCTGTAAACCCATCCTTTGATTACAGATTCCACGATGGCACCTCGATAAAGTTCTCGAATCTCTCACGCAAACAAACCCTTGCATCCATCACGCAATCCTTAGATGCAGATGCTGCCCGTGAATGGGATGAGATGATGCTTCAAGCAGAGGCGATGTGGGATGTTTCTCGTGAGCCATTCATCGAGTCAGAGCTCAAATCAATGGCATCGCTTATGAAACGGCCAACACTTTTGCGTGATTTAAAGTTGATTGCTCCATGGAAATCACTGCGATCTATAAAACTTAAGAGCCCATATCTCCGAAAAATACTTGATCGTTACGCAACGTATAGCGGCTCTGATCCAAGGGTTGCCCCAGCTGTCTTATCAACCATCGCCTTTATCGAAGAGGCTTTCGGTGCTTGGCACATCACAGGTGGCATCGGAAAGTTATCCGATGCCGTTTATCAACGCTGTCTAGATAGGGGCGTAACCTTTGAGTTCAATACAAAGGTTGAACAGATAACCCATGACGGAAAAAAGGTAACCGGGGTTCGCCTATTCAATGGAGGCAGCTTTGATTTCCCAATTGTGATCGCCAACGCTGATGCAAGCCTTGTTTACAATCAGTTAATCAAGGGGGCTGTTCCTAGTATCAAGAAGGCTAGAAAGGCAATCGCCAAATCAGATCCATCTCTTGCCGGCTTCTCTCTACTACTTGGCCTTCGTCCCGATGCAAAGGTAGCCAGACTTGAGCACCACACAATTCTCTTTCCTAAAGATTACGACGCTGAGTTCGACTCCATCTTTGATAAGAAGAAACCTGTTGAGGCTCCCACTATTTATATATGTGCACCGCACGATCCAACCATGGTTCAGGATCCCGGCTCTGAAGCTTGGTCTGTCTTAGTTAACGCGCCACGCCATGACCCAAATGGAGTAGATGGTTTTAACTGGAGTAATAAAGAGTTTGTTGCAGAGTATGCACAGAGGATACTTACACAGATCGAATCGACAGGAATCTCTGTGCGCGATCGCCTAGAGGTGCTTGAGGTGCGAACCCCAGCTGATTTAGAGAGTGAGGTTCTTGCACCTGGTGGATCGATCTACGGAAGTTCTAGCAATGGTGCACGTGCAGCGTTCTTGCGCGCCAAGAATCGCTCACCATTAAGGGGGCTCTTCTGTGTCGGAGGCTCTGCTCATCCAGGTGGAGGGCTACCACTGGTTGGTTTAAGTGCTGAGATAGTTGCTTTAGCGGTTCTTGAAAAGTAGTTACTTCAGTGCGTTATAAGCGTTGCGCATAACAAGAAGGAGACTAAACAACTGTGCAACAAGCAAAAGATAAGCAACTGCGTTGATTCCTGAGAGCTCTATTTGCGCAGCGATCAAAATGATGAAAACAGCGCTAGCTCTTACTGGGCGTTCTGTGGGAGTTACAAGGTCAATGACCGAGTGACCAAGGGATGCAACACGGGCCCGGGCGTACTCTTGAGTGGATGCAACTACCCATAAAGCGATAGCCGCATTTGCTGAGACACCTACGCAGTAAGCAACGTATAACCAGATCGCTTCGCTAACACGATCGGCAACAGCATCAAGTGCGCTCCCCCATTTGCTTGATTTCGAGGTAAGAATCGCCAAACTTCCATCAACGCCATCGGCGATAAGAGATAACACCAGAAGAAAGATTGCCAGCACTGAAAGTGGTGAGAGCGCCATCCCTGCAGCAAGTAAGACGCCCAGAAGAGTCATAAAGTTGGGCGAGATTCGCAGAGCCGCCAAAAGCTTTGCAATAACAAATGAGATTGTTAGCCAACCCCGAACGATTCCGGAGACCTTTGCGCCACCATGTAAAGCACTCCAGCTATCAAAAAACTCCTCTTTTCTCATACTCGCTTACCAATCTTCAGGTTTGAGAAGACCTCTTTCGTAGCTGAGGATGCATTCATCGTGTAAAAGTGAAGCCCTGGTGCACCAGCATCGATGAGATCTTGAGAAAGTTTGGTCGCTATTTCAACACCCAACTTATAGACATCATCTGAATTACCTTCTACCTTTGCAAACGCCTCTGACACCGCCGCAGGAATCGGAGTTCCACTCAACTCTGCCATTCTGTTGAGCTGCTTTACATTTGTAACGGGAAGTACACCGGCTATCACTGGAAGATTAGATCCTTTGGCGCTTAGTCGATCGACAAGATCCTTCCACTTTTGAACATCGAAAAAGAACTGTGTAGTCGCAAACTTTGCGCCAAGTGACTCTTTGCGAAGCAAAACCTCGATATCTGCATCAAAATTTCCTCGAGATGCAGGATGACCATCTGGAAAAGCTGCAACGCCGACTACAAACCCACCAAACTCTGCAGCTAGTTCAACGAGTTGATCAGCGTGATCAAAGCCACCATCGGTGCGCACCCACGGAGAGCTCGGCCCTCCAGTTGGGTCGCCACGTAAAGCCAGGATGTTGTCGATTCCGGCTTGTTTATACTTTTCTAAGATTTGCAGGAGTTCATCTCGAGTTGATCCAACACATGTTAAGTGAGCAACGGTTGGTATGCCGGTGCGTTTGGTTATCTCTGAGGTAATGCGAATAGTTCTATCTCGAGTCCCGCCACCAGCTCCGTAGGTAACCGATATAAAGTCCGGGGCGATTGATGAAAGATTGCTCATGGCGCTCCATAAACGCGCCTCCCCCTCGGCATCCTTTGGAGGAAAGAACTCAAAGGAGTACGTGGTTCCATTTCCAACTCGCATCTCCACGCCGTCAGGGTACCGTTGCGCCGTGGGTAACGATGCGCAGGGCACGCTTGAATTAGTGCGTGAACAGGTACAAGCTGAACTTGTTTCATACCTGACCTTGCAACGTGAATACCTCAGCGGAATTGGCTCTGAGTTAATTCCAGTTTGTGATGCTCTAGAAAGCTTTTTGCTCGATGCAGGCAAGCGCCTTCGTCCGCTCTTTGCATACGCTGGATTTCTTGCAACGGGAGCGACACCCACCCAACAAGATATTCGCGCTATGACAAGCCTTGAACTCCTACAAGCGTGCGCCCTTATCCACGATGATTTAATGGATAAGTCAGATACCCGTCGCGGTAAACCAGCGATTCATCGACACTTTGAAAATCTCCATCAATCTCAGACCCTCAATGGTTTATCTGCACAGTTTGGAGAAGCAGCCGCAGTACTGCTGGGTGATCTAGCTCTAGTGTGGTCAGACCACATGCTTCATACATCTGGAGTTTCAAATGATTCCCTTTTGTCCGCGCTATCTGTACATGATGAAATGCGAATCGAACTCATGGCTGGTCAGTACTTAGATGTGAGAGAGGCTGGAGAGAAAACTCCAAACGTTGACCGTGCGCTTCGAATCGCCAGATACAAATCTGGTAAGTACACCATTGAACGTCCCCTGCACTTGGGCGCCTCTTTGGCAGTAACAGATGCCAAGCAACGTTCAAACTTAACAAGTATCTTGAGCGCATACGGACTTCCCTTGGGGGAAGCTTTCCAACTCCGCGATGATTTGCTTGGAGTATTTGGAGATCCCTCCGTGACAGGAAAGCCAGCCGGTGATGATCTACGCGAAGGAAAGCGAACTGTTTTAATCGCTATGACATTTGAACGTGCTACTGCGGCGGCTTGTGATGAGTTAGCGAAGTACTTAGGAAATGAAGAGCTAACAAGCTCTGAGATTGAGCGAGCTCGCCTGTTGATTAGAGAGTCAGGATCGGTAGAGGTAGTTGAGGAGTTGATTGAAGGTCTATTGACCAACGCCTTACAAGCGGCAAGTTCGGAAGAGATTTCACCGCAGGCACGTGAGTTACTGGTGCTGCTTGCCACTAGTGCAACAAGGAGGACGATGTAGATGGTTGCCAGAGTTAAGGGACCCACCGATCATGTAGTAATTGTTGGAGCTGGATTAGCGGGCTTAAGCGCAGCTCTTCGCTTAGCTGGTGCTGGTAGAAAGGTCACCGTTGTTGAGCGCGAAAGCGTTCCCGGTGGAAGAAGCGGTCTACTAAAGAAGGATGGTTACTCCTTTGACACTGGACCAAC
>CAIMCU010000022.1 GCA_903839585.1 uncultured Actinomycetes bacterium
ACAAGGCGTCAGGAATCGGCCGCGAAAACCACAAGATGATGCTCGATCACTATCAGCAGACTAAGAACTTGCTTGTTTCGTACTCACCAAACAAGCTTGGATTCTTCTAAGCCGAATACACTCATTGATATGGAGATGCCATTACGCGTAGAACTTACAGAGGCGGCCGAAGAACTTCTTCGTACGCTTTATAAGGTTCACGGGCCGCTGATGTTTCATCAATCAGGTGGCTGTTGTGATGGCTCTTCTCCAATGTGTTACCCAGCAGGAGAGTTTCGCGTAGGCGGAGCTGATGTAAAGCTGGGGGATTTGAAGGTGGCTGACATCTTGGAACCAATCGGTTTCTGGATGTCAGCCTCTCAATTCGAGTATTGGAAACACACGCATCTGACCGTTGATGTCGTAAACGGTCGAGGTGGTGGCTTCTCCCTTGAATCACCTGAAGGTAAGCGTTTTCTTATTCGTTCCAGGCTGTTTACAGATCAAGAGTGGGCGATTTTGGAACATGAACCAGTAACAACCGGTGCTAACTGAGGTTAGAAGTTAAAAAGCGCCAGGAAAATGGCGATAGTGAACATAATCGCGGCGATGATTAGATCGAGTACTTTCCAGAAAATTGGCTTAGACATAAACCTCGAGGCGGCCTTGGCTCCGTAGCCAATGGAAAAGAACCAGACGAAGCTTCCAAGGGCTGCACCAGTAGAGAAGAGCCATCGTTGATTCTCAA
The DNA here is from genome assembly GCA_903839585.1 of uncultured Actinomycetes bacterium. Classification (GTDB taxonomy): domain Bacteria; phylum Actinomycetota; class Actinomycetes; order Nanopelagicales; family Nanopelagicaceae; genus Planktophila. The sequence continues at coordinate 728 of CAIMCU010000022.1, forward strand.
ACTGATTCGCGATGCTTCCTAGCAAGATAACGGTATCGAGATAAACATGTGGATTGAGAAAGGTCAACGCCAACATCGTAGTAACGACCATCCTCTTACTACTTAGCTGACCCTCGGCCGCTGAAAGAGATTGATGAGTGAAGGCAGATTTAAAGCTCTTTACTCCAAACCAAAGTAGATAAACAACACCAAACCATCGAACAACCTCTAGAAGTTCAGGGATAGATTGAATGAGTTGACCAAGGCCTGCAGAGCCTAAAAAGATCAGAAGTGCATCTGAGATTGAGCAGATAAGCACTATAAGAAGCACGTGCTCTCTTCGAAGGCCCTGCTTTATTACAAACGCGTTCTGAGCACCGATTGCCACAATGAGGGTAAGGCCACTGAAAAAACCTGAAATAAGAGTTAGCAACAGAGAGTTATCTAGAGCGATGCTCTACGTTTAATGTCTCTGAAGATAACTTTGTATCCCCAAGCTATTCCTGCTCCAAGTAGCGCACCTACAACGATGTCACTTGGGTAGTGAATGCCAGCTGCGATGCGCCCTACACCAGCGGCGATTGCGAGAACGATAATGGTGATGCCCATCTTGCGAGAAAAAAACATTACGGCAACTCCGAGCGCCACCGTAAAGGTAACGAGCAGGGATGGCATTCCTCCGTTGGGGGATTGGGTGATGACCATCTCAATATTTGAGTGTGCTGCAAAAGGTCGTGGACGTTCAAACAAGTGAGAGATCACATCGGATGCAAGAGATGCTAATCCAACGGGAATTACTAGCTTGATAAAACCCTCTGTAATCAGAAGCCTAAGGCTTTGAAGTAAAGACATTGGTTTAGATGCATTGCGCATTACAGAGTAGAGAAAAGCAATGATTGAGAGGGTAATTGCAAGATAAACGGTATTGCTAGCAATGGCAACTGTTAAATCCACATGGTTTACAGCCCACCTATTGAGAGGCTCAATTATCGCAAGGTCCGTGTTCATTGGATGAATATTAGCGAGAAAGTAATTGATTAATCGTTATTTCAGAGGGTACACGTTGGGCACCAACGGGAAGTGCGATAAATGATGCAGCAGCGGCTGTGGCATAGACAATCGCTTCACTAATCTCTTTACCTCGAACTCGTGCAACCGCATACGCCCCATGAAATACATCGCCTGTGCCGTTGGAATCTACTGGGTTAACTTCAAAGACAGGGGTGTGGGTAGGGCTTTGATCTGCCGCTGTAATCCAAAATGATCCCTTAGCTCCAT
>CAIMCU010000023.1 GCA_903839585.1 uncultured Actinomycetes bacterium
ACCAGTTTGGCGAATCTTTTCGAGTTCAACCTTTAACTCTTTCCAGCTTGTTAAGGTGGTTGGGGTAAAGCGCGGCATACCTGTGTGCTTAACAATCTTTTGAGCATCAGAGTCTGTCAGCTGCGACATAATCGCTTTACCAACACCGCATGAGTGTGGAAGCACACGTCGTCCAACCTCAGTAAACATACGCATTGAGTGGCGAGATGGTGACTGCGCTGTATAAACGATTAACTCACCTTCAAGGGTTGCAAGGTTGACCGTTTCTCCGCATTCACTAGAAAGTGAAAGCAAGGTTGGCTTTGCCCATGCAGCCATGCCACGTGTTGCAGAGTCGCCCAAGTACAAAAGACGCGAACCAAGTGAGTATCGACGGCTTGCGTTCTGTCTGGCGTATCCAAGTGCAACCAGAGTCTTCATAGATCGGTGAATAGTCGGCGCGGGCAGAGATAGTTTTTCAGCCAGCTGTGTGACACCCATCTCCTGGTTCTCCTGGGCCATCGCCTCAAGGATTGCGAATGCGCGCTCGACCGACTGAACGCTGGTCGATCTTTCGCTCATCTCAAACTCCATCCTTGAATTGCTGGGGGAACCAGCCTATTATAAATTCCATTGTACGATATCACTTTTTCATATCGTGGAATAGTACTAAAACGAGAAATTAGGAGATTTCGATGCGCAGCACAAGCCCTGGTTATGGAATCACTATCCGCGTTGAAGCGGATATGACCATCTCACCAACATCTCTTATCCCTGCGGCGGTTGCGCAAGCTGGTGGAACACTCACCGCTCTCGATGTAGTTGAGTCACACCATGACCGCGTCGTAATCGATGTGACATGTGATGCCACAGATGCTGAACATGCAGAGGCGATCACCGACGCAATCAAAGCTGCATCTCCTAATCTTGTTGTGCGCAAGGTTAGCGATCGTACATTCCTTTTACACCTCGGCGGCAAGCTTGAGATTAAATCAAAGGTTCCGCTAAAAACACGCGATGATCTCTCCCGCGCATACACACCAGGTGTTGCACGTATCTGTCTTGCTATCGCTGCAGATAAATCAGATGCGCGTCGCCTTACAATTAAGCGCAATACAGTTGCAGTTGTCTCAGATGGTTCAGCTGTACTCGGGCTAGGCAACATCGGACCAGAGGCTGCGATGCCTGTTATGGAGGGCAAGGCCGCACTCTTTAAACGCTTTGCAGATGTTGATGCATGGCCAATCGTTTTAGATACTCAGGACACTGAAGAGATTATTCGTACCGTTCAACTTATTGCGCCAGGCTTTGGCGGAATCAACCTCGAAGATATCTCTGCCCCACGTTGCTTTGAAATCGAACGCCGCTTGAAGGATCTACTAGACATCCCTGTATTCCACGATGATCAGCATGGAACCGCGATCGTTGTATTAGCTGCTTTCCACAACGCTTTGAAGCTTGTCAAGAAAGAGCTCAAAGATGTAAAGATTGTTCTCAGCGGTGCAGGTGCTGCAGGAAATGCAATTATTCGGCTGCTCAATATCTCTGGTGCAAAGCACATCATTGCATTTGATAGCAAAGGAATCA
>CAIMCU010000024.1 GCA_903839585.1 uncultured Actinomycetes bacterium
AGGTTTGGATCTAAGCGAGTGACCAGAACTTGAACGCCCATATTAAGGATTAATCTCAAACTCAGGGTCAACAAAAGCAAGTAGCTCTGGGTTGGCTTTTATATGCTCCTTGTATTGCGCTGGCATATTGTCTAAGAAATGAGCCATTGGAACTATTACATAAAGCGCAGCTGACCTCACGGCAACTTCACCATCTGGGCTACCAAGTCGCCCTTCGGCCTCGGTATAAACCTTGCGATTTATCTGTCCGGTAATTCGTGCCGTCATATAGAGAGTCTCTCCCATAGGTACCGGCTTTATAAAATCTGTTTCAAGACGTGCAGTAACAGCTGGTGAGCGAATGAGCCACATTAGCTTTCCAAGCGCCTCATCAAAGGCTAAGGAAAGTAGTCCACCGTGCGCTAAGCCCGGCGCTCCTTGGTGATTTTCTGTAACTGTGAACTGTGCAGTTATCTCTGCGCCTTCACCAACGTGCGCAATGATGTGAAGTCCGGTCGGGTGCAACTCGCCACAACCAAAACAGTATCCAAAGTGTGATGGAATCTTCGTACCGGTAGCAGGCGCCTTTGGGTGACGCGCTGGAATCTGTGCGCCCTCAGGAGGTGTCGTGCTGGCTACTCGACTCATGTATCCAACAATACTTGATTGCTTTCAGATACCGTAACCCCATGCGAGCTTATCGAGAGGTGATATCACCGCCACTTTGGTTGCTGGCCTTTATCTACTTCCTGCTCTTCTCAATCGTAATCGCAATCTGGGCTTCGCTATCCCCACAAATCACCAGAATCAGCTTTGCACTCTCCATTGTGATCCTACTTCTCATCGCCATAACTTCACGTTCGAAGATCACGGTTGAGGGTTCAAAGTTAATGGTCAACCACGCCCAAATCGATGTTAAGTACCTGGGTAAAGTTACGGCCCTATCGCGACAGGAGATGGCGTTAATTCGTACACGTGATGCTGACCCAGCGGCGTTCCTGGCCCTTAAGTTCTGGCTTAGTCGCGGTGTGAAGATAGAGATAGATGATGATCGAGACAAGGTTCCATATTGGTTAATCTCGAGCAAGAACCCTGAAAAATTGGTGCAGGCTTTAAAGGGTTAGTTGCACTCTTTGCAGATCGCCTTTGCGCCCTCGCCCTTGGCAAGTTGTGTGATGTGGTGAACCAGGAAACAGCGTGAGCATGTGAACTCATCCTCCTGTTTCGGAACTACGCGTACTGCAAGCTCTTCACCCGAAAGGTCCGCACCTGGAAGTTCGAGATTTTCCGCAGCCTCTGCCTCATCAACATCGATCTGCCCGGATTGAGCATCAACACGTTTTGCTTTGAGCTCTTCTAACGACTCCTCGTGGAGTTCCTCATCGGTCTTTCTGGGTGTGTCGTAATCTGTGGCCACTGCTCTCACCTCGCTTCCAAAACTAATAAGTGCCCGGTAGATCCTTAACTACCAATGCAACTCCTACTGGGCGGATACTGACGCATTTACCCCGTAATAGCTGATACAACCGCCGGCGTGTCTTATTTATTCCTTAAAAACACCCTTAAGCGGGCTCTACCGCCCGAGAAATCGCCTGGGCTAAGCCTCCATCAACGTGCGCGTGGATCTTGGTGCCGTTTTCAACGTACTCCTCGCTCAAAATCTCTCCCTGTTCGTGGATCGCACTTACTAAATCACCACGATCGTAGGGAATTACTAAATCAATCTCAATCTTTGGATGTGGAAGTGATTTCTCAATTGCATGTAGCAATCCATCTATACCAAAACCTGTTCGAACTGAGATTGCATAACTCTCTTTTTCTGTTCTAAGAATCTGCATTACTACATCTGGATCTGCTGCATCTACCTTATTAATAGCGATAATTTCAGGGATCTCTGCTCCTCCGATCTCGGAGATCACCTGTCGTACCGCTCGAATTTGTTCAAAGGGATCTGGATGAGAACCATCAACAACATGGACAATGAGATCTGCCTCGGATACCTCTTCCAGGGTTGATTTAAAGGCATCAACGAGCTGGTGTGGGAGATGACGAACAAAGCCAACGGTGTCGGTCAAGGTGTAAGTACGGCCTTCAGCTGTCTGAGACTTTCGAACAGTTGGATCAAGGGTTGCAAAGAGTGCGTTCTCAACGAGTACGCCCGCATCGGTTAGATTGTTTAGTAAGGAGGATTTACCAGCATTTGTATACCCTGCAATCGCAACAGAGGGGATGTTGTGCCTTCTGCGCTCCTGGCGTTTGGTATCTCGGGCAACCTTCATCTCGGCGATTTCACGACGTAGCTTTGCCATCTTGTCGCGAATTCTTCTGCGATCTGTCTCAATCTTTGTTTCACCTGGTCCGCGACCGCCGATACCTGCGCCCCCTGCTGCGCGACCACCCACCTGGCGCGATAGGGAGTCTCCCCATCCACGAAGACGTGGAAGTAGATAAGCGATCTGCGCTAACTCAACCTGTGCCTTTCCCTCTTTGCTCTTTGCATGTTGGGCGAAGATATCGAGAATAAGCGCAGTTCGATCCACAACCTTTACCTTGAGCTTCTCTTCTAACTGACGAAGCTGTGAAGGCGATAGCTCTCCATCGCAGATGACTGTGTCTGCACCGGTTGCTGCAACTATTTCGCGAAGCGATGCAACCTTTCCTGAACCAATATAAGTTGCAGGATCTGGTTTATCCCGTCGCTGAATTAGCGCATCTAAAACCTCAGAACCAGCGGTCTCTGCTAGAGCCTTCAACTCTGCTAATGAGTTCTCTGCCATCTCTGATGTGCCTTCAGTCCAGACTCCAACAAGTACAACCCGCTCCAATTGAAGTTGGCGATACTCTGCATCAGAGATATCTTGAAGCTGGGTTGAAAAACCTTTAACTCTTCGAAGAGCGTGACGTTCAGATAACTCCTGTCCTGGCTCCTCCAAAACCTCATCAGAGTCAAAATCAGCGGCCACTCGAGCGCTTTCAAGCAAAAGCGCC
>CAIMCU010000025.1 GCA_903839585.1 uncultured Actinomycetes bacterium
ACTCTGTGCTTCTTAACATCTTGCAGGGCAGGAGGGACTCGAACCCCCAACCGGCCGCTTTGGAGACGGCAACTCTAGCCAATTGAGCTACTGCCCTTCGCGAGAGCATGACGAAACCCTAGGGATTTGCAAATCCTCGTGAGCGTCGAAGTGTAGAGGGAGGAGTGGGGGTAGGTAAAACTCGCGCTGAAAGTGAGCGCATATATAGGGCAAGATACGGCTATGAGCAGAGTTTCCGCACGAATTGCAGCTATCGCAGAGTCAGCCACTTTGGCAGTTGATGGAAAGGCCAAAGCGCTCAAAGCAGCGGGCCGTCCAGTTATTGGCTTCGGTGCTGGAGAGCCTGACTTTCCAACCCCTGATTACATCGTTGAAGCCGCTGCTGCAGCTGCAAAGGTTGTGGCAAACCATCGATACACACCAACGCCAGGGTTACCTGAACTCCGCGATGCAATCGTTGCTAAAACTAAGCGCGACTCCAATTATGTAATTACCGCCGATCAAGTCTTAGTAACAAATGGTGGAAAGCAAGCGGTCTACCAAGCCTTTGCAGCGATTATTGATCCAGGTGATGAAGTAATTATTCCTACACCTTTTTGGACTACCTACCCTGAAGCGATCAAGCTTGCTGGTGGAAAGAGCGTTGAAGTCTTTGCAGATGAGACTCAGAACTATCTTGTAACTGTCGCTCAGCTAGAGGCTGCACGCACACCAAAAACAAAAGCACTTCTCTACTGCTCACCATCTAATCCAACTGGCTCTGTCTACTCACCTGAACAAGCAAAGGCGATCGGTGAATGGGCGCTGGCTAACAATATCTGGGTTGTAACTGATGAGATCTATGAGCACCTGCTCTATGACGGCGCGAGCGCTCCATCTCTTCCAGTTCTTGTTCCAGCTCTTGCCGATACATGCATCATCGTTAATGGTGTTGCAAAGACATATGCGATGACTGGCTGGCGAGTTGGCTGGATGATTGGCCCAAAGGATGTCATCAAAGCTGCAACCAACCACCAATCGCACCTCACATCAAACGTTGGAAACGTTTCACAACGCGCAGCTATTGCTGCACTCACTGGAGACCTTGCCGCCGTACACAAGATGGGCGAGGCGTTTAACCGTCGCCGTAAGTTGATTGTTGACCTTCTTAATGAGATTCCTGGCTTTGAGTGCCCGCTGCCACAGGGTGCCTTCTACGTCTATCCATCTGTAAAGGGTGTCCTTGGAAAAACTATCCGTGGCAAGGTTCCGACAACATCTGCAGAGCTAGCAACTCTTATTCTCGATGAGGTTGAGGTTGCAGCCGTACCTGGAGAAGCTTTTGGTCCATCTGGTTACCTTCGATTCTCATACGCAACAAGCGATGAGGATATTGTTGAAGGAATCGGACGAATTAAGAAGTTGATTACGCAAGGCTAAGGCCGACAAGATTTACCTCGGCCTCTAGAGTAATCCCGAACTTATCTTTAACGCTCTTGCGCGCAATATTTGCTAACTCAGCAATGTCCTGAGCTGTTGCATTTCCAGCGTTTGTCAATGCAAGTACATGCTTAGAGGAAACCTTTGCTCCACCGTGAGCATCGCCTTTATGAATACCTGAGTTTTCAATCAACCACGCAGCGCTGGTCTTTACCCGTCCATCATCGAGTAGCCACTTTGGCGCACCTTCCGGCAACTTCTCGGCTAAGTCGGCGGTGATTATTGGATTAGTAAAAAATGAACCAGCTGACCAAGAGTCGCGATCCTGTGGGACTAAGAGCATTCCCTTTGCCTGTCGAAGTTCGAGCACAGCTTTACGTGTTGCAATAACCGTTGACTTATCGCCAACCTCAATGCCAAGTTTCTTTGCTAGCTCTCCGTAAAGAATTGGTGTCGTATCTTCACCAACCCTGAGTTGAAAGCCCACATCCAGCACAACGTAGCGTCCTGGGGTTGCTTTAAAGAGAGAGTTTCTATACCCGAACTGACACTCAGAGTTAGTAAAGGTCTTTAACGCCTTCTCTTTTCGGTCATAGGTTCGCACGCGAGTAATGAACTCACTTACTTCATGTCCATAAGCTCCGATGTTTTGAATAGGCGCCGCTCCAACGGTTCCGGGGATACCGCTTAGGGTTTCAAGACCAGCAAAGCCGCGATTAATTGTTGTCTCTACAAACTTTTCCCAGTTTTCTCCAGCACCAATTACTAGTGTGGCACCACTACAGGCATCTACCTCTGCCTCTAGCGAGTTGTTAGAAATTCGAATAACGGTGCCTTCAAAGCCACTATCTGAAACCAATATATTTGTTCCGCCGCCAATTATGAGAACTGGTGTATCTCCGGCTGCCTCGATCGCTTCAATGATCTGTGCCTCGGTGCGCACCTCAACAAAGCTCTTTGCGGGTCCCCCAACGCGCAAGCTTGTGTAGTCGCGAAGGTCTGCCATAGGTAAAGGCTACCGGCGTGGAGACAATATTGCGCTCTTACCTTTAAAGCGCTCAAGGATGCGGTCGTAGTTCTTCTTCGATTGAACCTCGCGAAAATCTGGATCGCTGTCGTAGTAGCCGTGATGTCTTGCTTGTTCTAGAGGTAAATCGAGCTGAAGAAGTCGTCCGCCTGAGTGACGCAACTTCAATGAAAACTCGATATCAGCGTTTCGGTAAAAGATTGCACGGCTGTTAAATCCTCCAGCTTCAATGGCGGCTTCGCGATTAAGACCCATGAAGTAAGAGAAGAGAACATCTACCTCACCAGCACCTTTGTCATCGACAGAGCGCCACTCATCTTCAAGGCTTATCAATCCCCCGCGCCACCCAACAGCGGCAAACTCACCAGATGAGAGCTTGTCTAATGTTGGCACTACCGCATCTGCAGTTAATCTCGTTGATGGATCCATAAGAATGACAAACTTGGTTGAGGCTCCTTTCAAAAGTGCATTAGCAGTTTCACCCCAGCCAAAGTTTTCCTTTACAAATATCAACTTTGTCTGTGGATCTACGATAGAGGCTAACTCTTTGGGCTCTTGCAAGGAGAGTACGACTATAGGTGTGGATGTGTGGGCCTTTATAGAGGTTACGGTTTCAACTGCATCTTCTTGATAGCCATCGACTATGACCGCTATCGAGATTTCACCGTTGAGAGGTATGGTCTTTAAGTCTTTAGTTGATGCATAGGTTGCGTAAAGGGCGATTGGGCGAAACTCATATCCGCCTGCAACATCGATAATCTCAAAACCAAGTGCGGCAATTTCATCACGAATTTGATCAGCCTTTGCAAAATCCTTTGCCGCCCTTGCTTTGATGCGCTCCTGTGCGAGCTCTTCCTTATTCATTTTTTGGTCACAACCGCCTTAGCCATACCGAGAACCTTTACGCCTGCAGATGTAGCGGTGATATCTAGCTTTATCTTCCCATCTTCAATCGATGCGATAGTTGCAGAAACCGTAAGGTCTACCTTTTCATTTGCTGGGACGATAACCGGTTTAATGAAACGTGCACTAAATTCGTGAACCTGGGCGGCTCCACCAGCCCAATCAGTTACATACTTTCCTACCAATGCCATCGTCAGCATTCCATGTGCAATTACATTTGGAAGTCCGACAGATACTGCAAACTCTTCATTTTGATGAATCGGGTTTTGGTCTCCACTTGCATCGGCATAGGCTTTTAGAATCGCTCTATCTAGAGTAAATACCTGAGTTGGAAGAACTGTTCCGACCTCAATCATGCGCGCACTACCAAAGTCGACCATGTAGATACTGCAAGAGCATCTCCTTGATGAAGATCTGATCGAACCGTAACAATCTCATTGCCAGCTGCAACTTTGTAGCTCTCTATAGTTGAAGAGCATCTGAATGTATCGCCAGCTTTGATCGGAGTATGGATCTCAAATCGTTGGTCACCGTGTACAACCCGGGTCCAATCAAGACCGATCTCAGGGTTTGAAAGGATTGCCTGTGATTGATCGAGGGTAATTCGAATAGCAAAGGTTGGTGGTGCGACAGATGTATCGCTTTGCCCAACGACGGCAGCAAATGCATCTATTTGAGATTGAGTAACAGTTACCGCATCGCTACCCGGAAAGGTGCGCCCGACAGAATCGGGATTGAGCATTAGCGGGTTTCGCGGTGAAGTGTTGAAGCCTTGCAACGTGGACAGAACTTCTTGAGCTCCATGCGATCTGGATCGTTGCGTCGGTTCTTCTTGGTGATGTAGTTACGCTCTTTGCAATCAACGCATGCCATGGTGATCTTTGGACGTACGTCCGCGCTC
>CAIMCU010000026.1 GCA_903839585.1 uncultured Actinomycetes bacterium
CGACAGGTTCTGACTCTTCTTGAAGCTTGGAAGGATCGCACCCGCGAGCTTTCCAAGCTGCCGTATATCGAGCACATCGCACCCTTTGAAAATCGAGGTGAAGAGGTCGGCGTAACGCTCTCACATCCACACTCTCAAATCTATGCATACTCATATATCCCTGCACGTGTTGAGAAGATGCTTTCAGCTGCACAGGATTACAACCTTTCAACTGGCAAGGTTCTCTTTGATGATGTTGTAGCTCGTGAAATCCGAGATGGCGAAAGAGTAATTGCAAAGAATGAGCATTGGATCGCCTTTGTCCCATACGCAGCTCGATACTCCTTTGAGATTCACCTTGTCCCCCTCACTCCCGTTGCCGATCTCTCCGAACTCAGTGATGAGGCAAGTGCTGCCTTTCCTTCCATCGCACTCGAAATCACACGCAGACTTGATGGTGTTTTTGGAATCGAAATGGCTTACATCGCAACGTGGCATCAAGCGCCTGTTCGTGAAGGTCGTGACCTGCTGCGTCTACATTGGCAGATAACTAGCGTCAGACGTGCACCCGGAAAGTTAAAGTACTTGGCAGGAAGTGAGTCGAGTATGGGCGCATTTATTATGGATCTACGTCCAGAACAATCAGCTGAGCAGCTGCGCCAGGTAAAACTTTAAACTACTGGGCAGGTGTTATAGAGATTACTTCTACGCCGCCAATTGCGTTGAGAACATCAACTAAGTCGCGTGGATCGCTACCTGGAACTGCAACGGTAATCTCATCAAAGCCTCGGCCATCTTCTGCTTTAATGACGACAAGGCCGCGGATATCTCCACCAGCTGCGCCGATTGCAGAGGCGATAGTTCCAAGAGAACCAGGGCGATCTGGAATCGCAACGTGGAGTTTAAAGAGCGCCATAGTTTTCCTTTCGACTATTTGAGACGAAGTAAATCTCTTTACTGTGCTCCCTGACTTGGATTCGAACCAAGAACCTGCCGGTTAACAGCCGGCTGCTCTGCCATTGAGCTATCAGGGAATATTGTGCAGAGCGCACTCTAGCGCAAAGCCACAGGTGGATAAAATCCACATTTTTCTAGCGCAGAAAAAGCGAGGTTAGAGCGAACCTAGAGCCAGATCGTGAAGTCCGCGTCGGGTGGACTCAAGAGCTACTAATGCCGCAAAGGCCTCGTTGTACTCGGCTTCATTCTCAACTGGATTAAGTCTTTGAAGACTTGATTTCAACTCTGCAATAGCACGAGAAATACCGACCTCACGAAGTCTGGCGATGATACTTGCAACGTATCTTTCAGAGACCTCTCCATCTGCTCGAATTGGTTCAACGTTTAATTCGGTAAAGAGCGCACGCATGTTCTCATTTGTAATCTGCTCGATAGATAACTCGCCTTCAGGTGCAACCTGAGTAATCACCGCAGCTAGCTCTTTATACGCTGGGTGGGTAAATGCTTGAAGCTCAATATCTTTCCAAGCGGTAGCAAGATCTGGCATCTGAATCTTTGCCTTCAAAACCTCACGCTCCAACATCAAACGTGGCTCAGCAGGATCTGGTCGCCAATCACTTTGTACTGCCTGAGGTTGCTCATCCTGAACTTGTGTAGGAGCTTTTTTTACACCTTGATTAAAACCTTGTTTAACACCTTGCGCGACCGCTGATGAGACGAGTTCAACTTCAACACCAAGCCAGCCAGCTAGTAAACGTGTGTACTCAGGACGCAGCGACTTATCACGAATCTGTGCAACTAAAGGCGCTGTCTCTTTAAGTGCATTAACGCGGCCTTCTGCTGAATCTAACTTATGGAGCTTAAGTTCGGTCCGGATTGCAAACTCAAAGAGAGGAACGCGCTTTGCAATTAAATCCCTTAGCGCTAAATCACCCTTTTGTTGGCGTAGATCGCATGGATCAAGACCATCGGGTTCAACTGCAACGAAGGTCTGTGTTACAAACTTTTGATCCTCACTAAATGCACGCATTGCAGCTTTTTGTCCTGCTGCATCACCATCAAAGGTAAAAATTACCTCACCACGGAATGCATCATCATCCATAAGGAGTCTGCGAATAATGCGAATATGGTCTGCACCGAAAGCAGTTCCACACGTTGCAACCGCGGTTGTTATTCCCGCTAAGTGAGCTGCCATGACATCTGTATATCCCTCAACGACAACAACTTGGCGCTTCTTTGCAATCTCCTTCTTGGCCATATCTAATCCATAAAGCACCTGGCTCTTTTTATATATAGGGGTTTCAGAGGTGTTTAAATACTTTGGTCCCTGATCCTCCTCATCGCTTGCAAGTTTGCGCGCACCAAAGCCCACAACATCACCGGAGATATCTCTAATTGGCCAGGTAAGTCTGTTTCGAAACTTATCTATAGGTCCGCGCTGCCCCATCTTTGATAGACCAGCAAGCTCAAGCTCATCGATTGTGTATCCGGCGGCGCGAAGATGCTTGGTTAACCCATCCCATTCATCTGGTGCATACCCAACGCCAAAGTGATCACATGCAGCCTTATCAAAACCGCGCTTTGTCATGAGTTCGCGTGCGTGCGCTGCACCCGATGAAGTATTGAGCTGATCTTGATAAAACTTTGCAGCTGCAGCGTTTGCTGCGATAAGACGTGATCGGTTTCCGGCAGGTGCTGCATTGAAACTACCCTCTTCATAGCGAAGGGTGTATCCAATGCGATCTGCTAGGCGTTCAATAGTTTCAGTAAAACTTAAGTGATCGATCTTCATTAAGAATGCGATGACATCTCCACCGGTTTGGCAACCAAAGCAGTGGAAGTAACCCTTGCTAGGAGTTACGTGAAATGAAGGGGACTTCTCGTCGTGAAATGGACAGAGCCCTTTTTTCTGCCCTCCACCAGCGTTCTTTAACTGAACGTAATCTGCGACGACCTCGTCGATAGGGGCTCGATCGCGGATGTATGCAACATCCTCATCCTTAATGCGACCGCTCATGAGAGCACCTTATCCAAGTGAGCTAAGACGTGCATGGAGCGCATACGCACCCGGGTCGGTCAGGTTAGATACTTGATCAATTACGACGCGCATGCGGGAGTTTTCATCATCGGCTCTCTCCCAAGCTTTGTTGAATAAGGAGTCGATCTCACGAGGAGCCTTTGCAAAGAGCATCTCTACCAACTCTTTAATAACCACCCGCTGCTTTGCATAACGCTCCTGAGAAGCGGCAGCGTTTATTAGGTAGTGCGCAGCAACGGCTTTGAGGAGATCTACCTCGATCTTTTGCTCGCGCGGTATCTCAAGGTTTGCGGCGTAACGTGAAAGTGGTGCTTCGCCATACACCCGACGCGTCTCATGCTCTGCGGATTGAACAAATCTTCCGATCAACTGTGACGTTGAGTCCTTTAATCGTGCAAGTGATCGATGTGAACCATCGTAGTAATGAGGCCAACAAGATAGCGCCTCTAAACGTGTTAACGCCGCGGCAGCCTCTTCCTTGGTTGCCTCTGATCTATAGCCAACGGTCATCACTTGATAAAGGGTCTCAAAATCATTTTGGAAATCCGTTGTCTTTACATTGCCAGAAAAGATCGCATCCTCTAAGTCGTGAACTGAGTAGGCACAATCATCTGACCAATCCATAATCTGGGCTTCGATACATTTCTTATCCGCTGGAGCACCTTGGCGGACCCAGTTAAAGATCTCAACATCATCGTCATAGACACCAAACTTGCGTGGGTTTTGCGCACGAGGCCATGGATACTTAGTTGCAGCATCAAGGGATGCGCGTGTGAGATTTAATCCAACGCTCTCACCTTCGCTATCTACAGTCTTTGCCTCAATACGAGTAAGCAATCTAAAGCTCTGTGCATTTCCTTCAAAACCACCGTGATCCTTTGCGACCTCAGCTAACGCCTCTTCACCGTTGTGTCCAAAAGGTGGGTGTCCCAAGTCGTGGGAGAGACATGCAGTCTCCATCAAATCTGGATCTGCACCGAGAGATTCGCCGAGTTCGCGACCAATCTGTGCGCACTCAAGTGAGTGTGAAAGACGGGTACGCGCAAAGTCGTTCTCCCATGGAACAGCGATCTGAGTCTTTGCCGCAAGTCGGCGTAGCGCTGCAGAGTGAATTACTCGTGCGCGATCTCGCATGAACTCGGTGCGACCTGCACGTTTTGCAGGCTCGAAGAAGAAGCGCTCTTTATCGCGATCGCTATAACTCATGTGCTTACCCTAAGTGGTCGCTGATGTGGATTCCCCTGCGACCAAGGGTTACGTATGAGAGATAGGCGCCTGCTTCACGCACAAGGTAGCGGGTTCCAGAGTTTCCGAGAGAGTTAGGCCCGCTCTGTACCGGCGAGCAGCTTGCAACCGCACCCAAATCATTGGCCATCGTCATAGCTCGACGACAGTGATAAGGATCGGTCACGATAATGACATTCTCAATCTTTCTCTTTTGCATTTCTTCAACGTAGCTTTGTGTTGAAACCCATGTATCTCGTCCAACCTCAAGTGCGATGACCTTTGATCTTGGAACACCGTTTGTGCGAAGCCAGTAACTTCCAGATGCCGCCTCGGTTGTTCGATCTCCAGGGGCTTTTGCTCCAACGGTCATAATCAGTGGGGCAAGTCCAGCATCAAAGACGCGCTTTGCCTCTATCAAGCGAGCTTCAAGAACTTCACCAGGTCGACCATTTAACTGGGCCGCTCCTAGTACAACTATGACATCAGCGTTACGTGTCAGCGTATTTCGCGCAGCGCTCCACGTAACGGCAAGTGCATACGTAGGAACAACGACTGCTATCAGCAGAAGTACGGCAACAATCTTTCGTATGAGCTTAAAGATCATCATCCGCCTGAGAACGCATCCTCTAGCTCAATCTCTGCTAACTCATCTGGATCATCTAGCCAGCCATCGGGCAAGGTTGGCGGGCGACCATGGCTAACTCGACCACGTGGCTTTTCACCAATCTCTACCGGATAAGGCTGATCAACTAACTGATCTAGTAGGGAGCGAAGCTCCTCTAACGATGAGTGCATACCAAACTGTCTGCGTAGCTCACTATTTACACGAAACCCCTTTAAGTACCAGGCCATGTGTTTGCGCAGATCACGACAACCGCGATCCTCTGATTCGAAGTAATCAACGATGAGCTGCGCATGTCTAAACATAACTTCACGAACCTCATGAAGGTTTGGAAGAACGCGCTCACTGCCACCACCAAAAGATTGAACAAGATCTGCAAAAAGCCAAGGACGACCTAGGCATCCGCGGCCAACAACAACACCGGCGCACCCTGTTTCCTTCACCATTGCAACACCATCTGCGCCAGACCAGATATCTCCGTTACCAAGTACCGGAACTCCAGTTGGCTTTAAGTGTTCAACTAAGCGTGTGATTGCAGACCAATCAGCTTTTCCTTCATACATCTGCTCTGCGGTGCGGGCGTGAAGTGCCACCCAAGCCACACCTAAATCAGCAGCGCTCTTTGCGGCCTCTAAGTAGGTGTGGTGATCGGTATCGATGCCGATGCGCATCTTTACAGTTACAGGAATTCCAAATGGCTTTGCCGCTTCAACGGCGGATTGAACAATCGATGTAAATAATCTGCGCTTGTATGGAAGAGCTGCTCCCCCACCTTTGCGGGTAACTTTTGGTACAGGACAACCAAAGTTCATATCGATGTGATCGGCTAAGTTCTCTTTTCCAATCATCTCAACGGCTGCACGCATCGTGTGTGGGTCGACGCTATAGAGCTGAACAGAGCGAGGCCATTCACCTGGTCCTGGAACAATCATTCGAAGTGTCTCGGGTCTGCGTTCAATGAGCGCACGTGCAGTAACCATTTCAGATACGAACAATCCGGCGCCTTGCTCACGACAAAGCTGACGAAATGGTGCGTTGGTAATTCCAGCCATGGGAGCTAGAACTACTGGTGGATCGATGAAGTGATCACCGCTAGAAAGCGGTAAACGAAGCGGTTCTAGCAGCCGAGAAGACGTGGTGCTAACCATGCTTCGACCTTATCGAGAGCGATGCGCTCCTGCGCCATCGTGTCACGATCGCGAATAGTTACAGCATGATCCTCGAGTGTCTCGAAGTCGATAGTGATGCAGTACGGAGTACCGATCTCATCTTGGCGACGGTAGCGACGTCCGATTGCACCGGCATCATCAAAGTCGATGTTCCAGTTCTTACGGAGCGCGGCTGCAAGATCCCGCGCCTTTGGCGAGAGATCAGCGTTGCGAGAAAGCGGAAGAACCGCTGCCTTTACTGGTGCAATGCGGTGATCAA
>CAIMCU010000027.1 GCA_903839585.1 uncultured Actinomycetes bacterium
AATGAAATCTGAGGGCTCCAACCTAGCGATTTAACCTTCGTGACATCAAGAACCTTGCGTGGTGTTCCATCAGGTTTTGATGAATCCCAAGCAATTTCTCCTGTAAACCCTGCCAAACCAGCGACCAACGTTGCTAGATCTTTAATAGTGAGGTCCTCACCGCTACCGATGTTCATGTGTGTCGATGAATCGTACTTTTGCGTTGCAAGAAGCACCGCTGATGCTAAATCATCGACGTGCAAGAATTCGCGCTTAGGCGATCCTGTTCCCCAAAGAACCTCTTGAGCTGCACCTGACTGTTTGGCTTCGACAAATCTACGAATAAAAGCAGGAAGTACATGCGAGCCTTTGAGTTCAAAGTTATCGCGTGGACCATAAAGATTGGTTGGCATTAGAGATATCCACTTGCGGCCATACTCTTTTCTAAAGGATTTTACGAGTTCGATTCCTGCAATCTTTGCGATCGCGTATGCAGAGTTAGTCTCTTCAAGAGGTCCTGTGAGCAGGTACTCCTCTTTAATTGGCTGCGCGCAATCGCGTGGATAGATGCAGCTAGATCCTAGAAAGACAAACTTTTCGACATCTGCAGCGTGTGCTGCCTCCATCAAGTTGCTTTGAATTCTTAAGTTATCAGCCAAGAACTCAACAGGAAATGAGTTGTTTGCACCGATTCCACCAACTTTTGCTGCTGCATCGATGACAACAGATGGCTTGATCTTCTGTAGAAAGCTCTTAGTGGCATCGAGATCGAGGAGGTTTAAGACGCTTCGGTTGATACCGAAAACCTCTTCGCCCGCATTTTCAAAGGCTTTAGTGATTGCAGAGCCGGCAAGGCCAGTTGAACCTGCAACGACGATTGTCATGGCTTCACTCTAGCGAGTGAATTCGACTGCCAGTAGCTCTGCGATTTGTGCCGTGTTGAGTGCGGCGCCCTTTCGCAAGTTATCTCCACATACAAAGAGGTCAAGTGACATCGGGTCATCGATACTCTTTCGTACACGGCCTACCCATGTTGGGTCTGTTCCCACTACATCTGCAGGGGTAGGGAACTTGTGGTTCTCTGGATCATCAACAAGCTTTACGCCTGCAGAGTTCTGCAAAATATCTTGTGCAGCTTTGCGCGATGGCTCCTTAGCAAAGGTTGCATGCACTGTGAGTGAGTGTGTTGTGATCACTGGTACGCGAACGCATGTTGCGGAAACCTTAAGGTTTGGAAGTCCAAGAATCTTTCGAGATTCGTTGCGAACCTTAAGCTCCTCAGATGAGTAGCCGTCCTCTTTAAGTGAGCCAGCCCAAGGAACAACGTTAAGCGCTAATGGTGCAGGGAATGGTCCATTATCTTTAATCAGAGTGCGCACATCACCAGCTACATCTCCAGCTTGGCTTCCTGCAACTGCAGAGATCTGAGCACGTAGTGCATCGATACCGGCTTGTCCAGCACCTGATGCAGCTTGGTATGAAGATACAACTAACTCTTTGAGTTCATATTCGCGATGCAGCGCACCCATTGCAACAATCATTGAAAGGGTTGTGCAGTTCGGGTTTGAGA
>CAIMCU010000028.1 GCA_903839585.1 uncultured Actinomycetes bacterium
CGTCACCACCGGAATGAGAAAAACAGCACAAAATGCCATCGACAGAACCATTAAGTCTTTAGAGCTCCATGTGATCTTCCTATAGTTGCTGCGCACCGGGCTGGAGCCATAGCCGCGTGAATCCATGGCAGCGGCTAGATCTACTGATCGTGAAAGGCACTCTTCAAGAAGGGGGATGAGCACCCTGTCGACTCTGGCCGATGCCCCACCTCTCATACTTTGCGCGCTCCTTATTCTTTGGAAACTCACGACCAACTGGGGGAGTATCGAAGCAGCAATTACAAGAGCAACGGAAACTTCATAGATTGACACAGGAATAACTCGGAGAAGTTTGTGCGGACTAGTAAGAGAGGTCGCTGCTCCAAACATTGAAATGATCGCGACAATGATGATGCCTTCGTGTATCGAGGATTGAAGACGCTCCTGTGAAACAGCACCACCAATTCGAATGCCAGCCATCCAATCTGGAAGTAGTAGTTGAGGCAAGGTAAAGAGCACCTTTCCGAAATCGGGTGTTCCAATCAAGATGCCTGCTAATAACCGTATTAGAAGAATCCACAGGCCAAGTTTGAGTGAGAACCAAAATCCGCTAGCCCAAGGAGCGTTCTGAGAAAAACGCTTTACTAATACTGCGGCGATTGCGACCATTAACATGGCAACTAGCGCACTATTGGAGCGGACAATACTCACAGCTCCAAAGATTGAGGCTAGCCACCACGTTAATGGATGCATCTGCTTACTTATCTCCTCTTACTTACTTCTTCAACTGTGCAGGGGTTGGAATCTCAACGCCGCACTCATTCTTCGGATACCCACTAATTCCACAGACCATACCCTTATCGCTCTTTATCTCCTTTACAGCAAGGGAAAGAACGTCGGCACCGACAGCCTTTTCATCGGCAAGGACGCAGGTAGAGATCGGATTTGGAGGTGTTTCTCCATCGGGGGCTAGAGCACTAGGTCCAAAGTCAATGAAAACACCAACACGTTTCTTTCCCGAGCTGGAGTCTGTGCCGGAACAGATGGAGTCAAAGTCTGGCTTTGAAGTTGGGGCGGAGGCATCAGGAACTGCTCCACCGCTAAAGGTAAAGGCCCAGCCTTCAACCGCACCATCTTCCATTTTGACGGAGGGACCTGTCATCGCTGGAGTCCATTGAGTATCACCGGGTGCCGCTTGGAAGTATCCCCAGTAGCGGTAACCCTTATCTGCTGAATCGGTGGTGGTTGTTTCAACCGCAGTATCTGTTTGCGATTGCGAGCTGCATGAAGTTAGTAGAGCTGAAATGATAATTACTGTGATGGATAAAGTTTTGAACTTTTTCATCTGTGGAGCCTCTCTGTGTTGAAGAGTCTCACAGGGGTAGCTCGGTGAGGTAGTGCAAGGTGGCACCATCCTCCGAGGACTACGCCCCGCAAACCTCGGCGGGTGTTGGTCAATTTCTAGTTAAACAAGAGGTAATCCGACTCAAGAATAAATTCTCATTACGGTTGCGGGTCAGCGCCGGAATCTCACCGGACTTCCCCTCCTGTAAAACCTATTAAGTTGTAGGCGTAGGCAACCACACACCGGTACATCTGGCAATCCGCCACGCAGGTAGGTAGATTCCATCCATGGAATATCGTCGCCTTGGTAACTCTGGAATGTATGTCTCTGAAATTTCTTTTGGAAACTGGCTCACCCACGGCTCTCAAGTGGAGTCCGACGCAGCTGTTAAGTGCGTACACGCAGCTCTAGATTCCGGAATTACTACATTTGATACCGCCGATGTTTACGCAGGCACAAAGGCCGAGGTGGTACTGGCAAAGGCGCTGAAAGGCGTGCGCCGAGAGTCCTACGAACTCTTTACAAAGGTTTACTGGCCAACTGGCACAGGCAAGAATGATCGAGGCTTATCCCGCAAGCACATCATGGAATCCGTTCACGCATCTCTGAAAAGGTTGAAAACCGACCATATAGATCTCTATCAAATGCACAGGTTTGATTACGAAACACCACTGGAAGAGTCGCTTTCAGCCTTTGACGATCTCATTCGCCAAGGCAAGGTTCACTACATTGGATTCTCCGAGTGGGATGCTAAACAGATATCAGAAGCGCTCAAGATTCAAGATGCCAAGGGTTACACAAGGTTTGTTTCAAGTCAGCCTCAATACTCAGCTCTCTGGCGCGTCATCGAAGCGCAGGTACTGCCGCTTTCACTGAAGAATGGAATTGGCCAGATCGTTTGGTCCCCAATGGCGCAAGGTGTTTTGTCAGGTAAGTACGAGGCTGGAAAGAAAGCCCCCGCCGGTTCCCGTGCAACGGATAAGAAGGGTGGAGGTGCTTCAGTTTCTAAGTTTATGAGCAAGGAGACTTTGACCGCCGTCGCAGCGTTGAAGCCGATAGCCAACTCATTAAATATCTCGATGTCTCAACTGGCGATTGCATGGGTGCTGAATAACCCAGGTGTTTCAAGTGCAATCATGGGTGCATCTAAACCATCTCAGGTCAAGGAGAATGCAAAAGCCTCTGGAATCAAGTTATCACCTGAGAGCATGGCTCTTATCAATACGGTTCTGGCGCCGGTTGCAGAGATGGATCCTGCTAAAACTTTAAGCCCAAATCCAAGGGCTTAGATACCTTTAGATTGATTCGCC
>CAIMCU010000029.1 GCA_903839585.1 uncultured Actinomycetes bacterium
ACCAGAAGGTCCACAAGTAAAGGCTGCGGTAGCAGAGCTCAAAGCATTGCCGCCACTTGTCTTTGCAGGTGAGTGTGACGATCTCAAAGCACGTATTGCAGAGGCAGCTGAAGGTCGAGCGTTTTGGTTACAAGGTGGTGACTGCGCGGAAACCTTCGCTGCAGCTACAGCAGACTCTATCCGCGATCGCATTAAGACAATTCTTCAAATGGCTGCAGTTTTGCAGTACTACTCGAGCATTCCGGTTATCAAAGTTGGCCGAATGGCTGGACAGTTTGCGAAGCCACGATCAAGTGACTTTGAAACACGTGGAGATGTAAAGCTGCCTGCCTACCGCGGTGATGCTGTCAATGATCTTGAATTTACCGAAGAGTCTCGTACTCCAAATCCACAACGCCTTGTTCGTGTGTACAACACATCCTCTGCAACCTTGAACCTTGTTCGCGCCTTTACGCAGGGTGGATTTGCAGATCTTCGCCAAGTACATGAATGGAATAAGGGCTTCATTCGTGACTCCAAAGTTGGCGATCGCTACGAGAAGATGGCTAATGAGATTGGTCGCGCCCTTGACTTCATGAAGTCTGCCGGAGCAGACCCAGACTCATTTAAGAGCGTAGATTTCTACTCCAGCCACGAAGCGCTAATTCTTGAGTATGAAAAGGCTTTAACACGCATCGATTCTCGATCACAACTTCCATACGATGTCTCCGCGCACTTCCTATGGATAGGCGAGCGAACACGCCAACTAGATGGCGCGCACGTTGATTTCTGCGCAAAGGTACGCAACCCCATCGGTATCAAACTTGGGCCAAAATCCACTGTTGAGGATGCTCTTGCTTTGATCGCAAAGTTAAATCCAGAGGGCGAGCCTGGACGAATCACGTTTATTACACGTATGGGTGCGGGCAAGATCCGCGAAGCACTTCCGGCGTTGGTAGATGGTGTTACTAAATCTGGTGCAAAGGTTTTGTGGGTCTGCGATCCCATGCATGGAAATACTTATGAAGCGCCATCTGGTTACAAGACCCGCCGCTTCGATGATGTAATGGATGAGGTTAAAGGGTTCTTCGAAGTTCATAAGGCGTTAGGTACCCACCCAGGTGGAATCCACATCGAATTGACGGGTGATGATGTTACAGAGTGCGTTGGCGGAGGAGAAGAGATCTCTGAGGCTGATTTGGCTAATCGCTACGAGACCGCTTGCGACCCTCGCCTCAATCACTCTCAATCCCTTGAGCTTGCATTTTTAGTTGCCGAGATGTTGCGCGACCGCTAATTTAGCGCTTGTGCCACTTCTCTTTTCAACCTACAAGTCACCGGTTGGAAATCTCAATCTGATATCAGATCACGAACTCTTACTTGCTGCCAACCTTTCATCGCAAAAGAGTCTAAAAGAGAGCCTTTCTGCAGAGTATGCAGAGCGGGAGATTAAGAGCGTAGCTCGCCTTCCAATTATCTCCGAGCTCTTAGATGATTACTTCGACGGTGATATCTTGGCGATTAACTCCATCAAGGTTAGCCAGCCAGGTGCCAGCTTCTCTCAAGCCGCCTGGAAGGCGATGCGAAAAGTGAGTCCTGGAAAGGTTATGTCATACGCAGATCTAGCAAAGCGATCAGGAAGTCCCGACGCTGTACGTGCTGCAGGAAGTGCGTGCGCAAAGAATGCGATTGTGCTTGTTGTGCCATGTCATCGAATCGTAAAAACCGGTGGCGCTCTCGGAAACTACGCTTACGGGCTGAGTAAGAAGGAGTGGCTACTTCACCACGAGGGCGCTCTTTAAGATTTCAATCGCATCACCGAGTTGAGCATCGTCGAAATCTAAGTGCGTGACTAAACGTGCGTACTTTGGCCCCAGCGCACTTATCCAAAGACCTTTTTCCTTGCAACGAGTTGCTAGATCGGCCGCTGATAAGGGGAGTGAGGAAAGATCGATTCCGATGATATTTGTATCAACAAGTTGAGGATCTACCAGAGCGGTATTTCCTACTGCTTGCG
>CAIMCU010000030.1 GCA_903839585.1 uncultured Actinomycetes bacterium
AATGAAAACTCTGTCTTTCGGGTTATTAACGAACTAACACGTTTTGGTGCCAAAGTTGTTCATAAAGCTAACGCAATGGTCCACGTATCTGGACATGCAGCGGCAGGGGAGCTTCTGTACTGCTTTAACATCGTTAAACCTAAGTACGCATTTCCAGTGCACGGAGAGTGGCGTCACTTAAAAGCTAACGCGGAGCTTGCGATTCAAGCAGGAGTTCCTCGCGAAAACACCTTTGTGATCGAAAATGGAATTGTTGTCGATTTGATAGATCATCACGTTGAAGTTGTGGGAGCTGTTCCCTGTGGTTATGTATACGTTGATGGCCAGAGTATCGGCGATATTACAGAGGCATCTCTAAAGGATCGTCGCATACTTGGAGAAGAAGGATTTATCTCTGTCGTTGTTGTCATCGAATCCCAAACAGGAAAGATCGTTGCAGGTCCTGATATTCACGCCCGAGGATTTAATGAGGATGAAGCTCTCTTTGATGAGGTTAAAGGTCAGATTGAAAAAGCGTTGGCTCACGCCGTCAAGGATGGAACCAACGGGACCCATCAACTCTCACAAGTTGTGCGTCGCACAATTGGAAATTGGGTTGGGCAGAAACACCGACGCCGACCAATGATTGTTCCCGTAGTTATTGAGGTCTGACCGCTAAGATTAAAGGTGTGGCAAAGAAGAGACGCACATCGAGCAAGTCCTCGCGTACCTCTTTTATCGCCATCCTAACCAGAGCTATCTCAACCATCTGGCGATCAATTGCAAAAGCTCTCGGTTCAACGGTTAGATTCTTAGCTCGAGGAGCCCGAGACTTAGATCCTGCGCATCATCGCGATGGAGCAGCCTTCCTTGTGTTGCTCCTGGCTTTAGCTGCCTTTGCAGGAACCTGGTTCAAGGCCGATAACTTCGTTGGTCGAAACCTTTATGCAATCTTCTATGGTGCCTTTGGACGAATAGGTTTCTTTTCACCGCTCGTTCTTCTTTACTTTGCGATGAGATTGTTTAGAGTTCCAGATGACAAAAAGGCTACCGCTCGAATTATTGTAGGAACATTCACACTCTTGCTCAGTTCAACGGGGCTTGCTCATCTACTGAACGGCTCGCTAGGTGCCACTAATCCAACAGGTGCTAGCGCGATGCGTCACGGCGGAGGGTTCCTCGGTTATGCGATCGCAATGCCACTTGAAGCGCTTATGACTTCGATGCTTGCTTACCCTGTACTTATTGTACTTTTTATCTTCGGTCTTCTCGTAGTAACAGCAACCCCTGTCTCTTCACTTGCAACCCGCTTTAAGGTTGTTTCGATCTGGTTATGGTCAAAGCGGCCAGAACGCAACGAAGAAGAGTTTGAGATTTCAGATACTCCTCCCTTTGAAAGCCCTGTCGTTGCGTGGAATGCTCACGATGACGAAGGAGATGAAGAAGAGGATGAGATTGATGAAGAGGGCTTTGATGAAGAGTTCACCGTTGAACTACCACGTCCAGTAACGAGTCAAACAAACGTTGCAGCCAAACGTCCAGAACAGCTTCTGCTCACTGGTGACTCAAAATACGAACTTCCCCCGCAGGACATCCTAAAAGCTGGTCCTGCCGCCAAAGCGAAAAGCAAGGTCAATGACGGGGTCGTAGCTTCGCTGACTGAGGTCTTCTTGCAGTTTGATATCGATGCGACAGTTACTGGCTTTATGCGGGGACCAACTGTTACGCGGTATGAGGTTGAGCTAGGAAACGCGGTTAAGGTAGAGCGCATTACAGCTTTGGCAAAGAATATCTCATACGCGGTAGCAAGCAGTGATGTTCGAATCCTTTCACCAATCCCAGGAAAATCAGCTGTAGGTATAGAGATTCCAAACGCCGATCGCGAGATTGTCGCGCTAGGCGATGTCATCCGTTCAAGTGTTGCAGGCCAAGACCACCACCCAATGCTCGTGGCTCTAGGGAAAGATGTAGAAGGAAATTATGTGTGTGCAAACCTTGCAAAGATGCCACATCTGCTTGTAGCTGGTGCAACCGGTGCAGGAAAGTCATCGATGATAAACGCGATGATTACATCGATATTAATGCGCGCAACCCCAGATGATGTTCGCCTTGTACTCATCGATCCAAAGCGGGTAGAGCTAACGGCGTATGAAGGTATTCCGCACCTGATTACACCGATTATTACCAACCCCAAAAAAGCAGCGGATGCTCTTACATGGGTTGTTCGTGAAATGGATCTTCGCTATGAGGATCTTTCGACCTTTGGCTTTAGACATATAGATGATTTCAACAAAGCGGTCCGCGCTGGAAAGGTTGTGGCTCCTCCTGGAAGTGATCGCGTTGTTGAGCCTTACCCTTACCTTCTCGTAATCATTGATGAGTTAGCGGATTTAATGATGGTTGCAGCACGTGAGGTTGAAGAGTCTGTTGTTCGAATCACTCAGCTTGCGCGCTCTGCCGGAATTCACCTTGTTCTAGCTACTCAACGTCCAAGCGTCGATGTTGTGACAGGTCTTATTAAGGCAAATGTTCCATCTCGACTCTCCTTTGCAACGAGCTCTTTAGCTGATAGCCGAGTGATTTTAGATAGTCCGGGCGCAGAGAAGTTAGTTGGTCAAGGTGATGGATTGTTCATTCCAATGGGTGCTAGCCGTGCCATTCGAATCCAAGGTGCATACGTTTCAGAGCGAGAGATCGAAGCTGTTACAACTCATGTAAAGAAACAGCTCTCTCCACGTTATCGAGAAGATGTCACCGTTGCCCCACAATCTTCAAAGATGATAGATAAAGAGGTCGGCGATGATTTGGAGCTGCTCTGCCAAGCCATTGAGTTAGTTGTTGGCACGCAGTTTGGTTCAACCTCAATGTTGCAAAGAAAACTTCGAGTGGGATTTGCAAAAGCAGGACGGTTGATGGATCTGATGGAGTCTCGTGGAATCGTCGGCCCATCCGAGGGTTCGAAGGCCCGCACCGTGATGGTCAAAGCGGATGAGTTAGATAGCGTGCTTGCCACTTTGCGGGAGTACTAAACAGGCTCAACGGTTTTCTCCCCTCTCCAATTCACCCATTAGGGGTCATTTTCCATTGTTCGCACCTGCCTATCACCCTTACCCTTATCACTTCACCAGGGAAGAAAAGGTCATATGTCACTCGGTCAACGTATTCAGGATGCACGCCTTGCGGCGGGGGTATCTGTTGACGACCTTGCAAACTTGTTAAGTATTCGTCCAGGTCTACTGCGCGATATTGAAAACAACAACTTCACTACCTGCGGTGGCGACACTTACGCCCGGGGGCATTTAAGAAGTATCGCTGCCCGTATCGGCGCAGATGCAGAAGAGCTCATCGAGATGTACAACTTGGAACACTCTGTTGAACATCGTGCTATTCACGATCTACTTGCTGAAAACAATGTCACAAAGGCACCAGTAGAAAGAAAGAACGTCTCACTTAAAACTTTGGCCGTTATCTCAATTAGCGCCCTGGCTTTGGCAGGTATAGCTCAGATTGTTATTACAAACTCAAAGACAACGGTCGTGGCTCCAAAGCCTAAGCCTTCAGCGAGCTCGACTCTAACTCCATCAGCGTCAGCAACACCGACACCATCTTCTTCAGCCTCTGAAGTTATTGCGTCAAAAGGAAAACTCACCTTGGTCATTTCCGCAACAAGAGGCAACTCCAATATTGATGTTGTTGTTGCAGGTAAGCATCTTTATAAAGGACCGATCTTTCAAGGAGATGTAAAGAGTTTTGAAGCCGAGGTATCTGTAAGTGTTTACTTAAGCAATGCTGGAGACCTTGATTTAACCCTCAACGGTGAGAAGTTAGCTCCACTTGGGGCAAGAAATCAGGAAGTACGCAAGACTTTTCGATCTGGGGAGTAGTTTTTCGAGTTATCAGTAACCTTTACTCACTCCACGCTGTAACATCTGAACAATGAGTCGCACAGTTGCAATCGTCACGATGGGATGTGCGCGCAATGAGGTTGACTCCGAAGAGCTTGCTGGCCGTTTAGCCGCCGATGGTTGGACCCTTGTTGAGGATGTAGAAGCCGCCGAGGTCGCAGTAGTAAACACATGTGGATTTATTGAGTCTGCTAAAAAGGATTCGATCGATGCTTTGCTTGAGGCTAACTCACTTAAGGGTCACGGAAAGACTAAAGCGGTAGTTGCCGTCGGCTGCATGGCCGAGCGGTATGGTCAGGAGTTGGCAAAGGCTCTACCTGAAGCCGATGGAATCTTAGGCTTTGATGATTACCTCGATATCTCCTCACGTCTGCAGTCGATAGTTTCGGGCAATGCTCACACACCGCATGTACCTCGAGACCGACGCGCACTTTTGCCAATTGCACCAGCTGACCGCCCAGCTGCGCGCAATGAAAGCTTTGCATCAAGTGTTGGAGCCGGAGGATCGCTCTTTAGAAAGCGGTTAGGTAACGCTCCTTGGGCGCCGCTCAAAATCGCTTCAGGGTGTGATCGTCGCTGCTCATTCTGTGCAATCCCATACTTTCGTGGAAGCTTCATCTCAAGAAATCCAGATGAAATTCTGGAGGAGGGGAAGTGGTTGGCAGATCACGGTGTGAGTGAGCTCTTTCTCGTCAGTGAAAACACGACTTCTTACGGAAAAGATCTGGGGGATTTGAAGTTGATGGAGAAGATACTTCCAAGCTTCTCCACCATTCCAGGTATTGAACGGGTTCGCCTTTCATACCTGCAGCCCGCCGAGATGCGTCCCAGTCTTTTACAGGCGATGATTGAAACCGAGAAAGTTGCACCCTACTTTGATCTCTCCTTCCAGCATTCGAGCCCTTTAGTTCTACGTGCAATGCGCAGATTCGGTGATTCAGAGCGGTTCCTACATCTAATCAGTCAGATACGCGCACTATCTCCAGAGGCTGGCATTCGATCAAACTTTATAGTCGGATTTCCAGGTGAGACTCAAGAAGATTTCGATAATCTCTCTGAGTTCATAACAGCAGCAAAGCTCGACGCTGTGGGAGTCTTTGGATACTCAGATGAGGACAACACAGAGGCTCTAAATCTTGCGGAAAAGGTAGCCGATGAGGTTATCCGCGAAAGAGTTGAGGCTCTGTCATCGCTTGCAGATGAGATGGTCTCGATCCGTGCCACGGGACGAATCGGTGAGCAAGTAAGGGTTTTGATTGAGGATCAAGAGCTTCAAGAGGGCAGAGCGGCGCACCAAGGCCCTGAAGTCGATGGCACGACCTCCTTTATTGGTACCGAGTTTAAGGTCGGCGAATATATTGATGCTGTGGTGATCGACAGTATGGGTGCAGACTTGGTAGCACGACCTTTATGAGACTTCCAAACTTTGTAACTCCGAACTCGGTAACCATCGCCCGAATAATTCTGATTCCATTTGGTGTCTACGCGCTCTTTATTAATGGTGGCAGTGACTACAACTGGCAGATAATCTCGTGGTGGATCTTCTTTGTATTGGGATTAACCGATATTTTAGATGGAAAACTAGCCAGAAGCAGCAACCAGGTTACCGAGCTTGGAAAGTTTCTAGACCCCGTGGCCGATAAGTTGCTAATCGGAAGCGCGATGATTTCACTATCAATTCTTGGAAGATTTCCGTGGTGGATTACTGTTGTAATTCTTGCCCGTGAAATTGGAATTACCATCTTTAGGCTCTCTGTAGCGAAAAATGGTGTAATTCCAGCAAATAGAGGAGGAAAGGTAAAGGCGTTCTTCCAGAACTTTGGCGTGGGATTCTTTATGCTGCCGCTATCTCCATCACTGTACTGGTTTAGAGATGGATTCATGGGAATCGCAGTTCTCTTGACCGTAGTAACAGGCGTTTACTACATTCAATCCGCACTTTCTAAGAAGAGCTAAGGCGAAGGGTTTTGTTAAAGATGAGCGTTTCACCTGAAATCATCGAACTCATCTCTGCGCTGCATCAATCTTTGCGTGATCACAATGAGAGCCTGAGCACGGCTGAGTCACTTACTGCGGGTGGATTAAGTAACGCATTAACAACTGTTCCGGGAGCCTCCGATGTGTTTCTTGGGGGAGTCACCGCCTACGTTCCCGCTGTAAAGGTTTCT
The DNA here is from genome assembly GCA_903839585.1 of uncultured Actinomycetes bacterium. Taxonomy (GTDB): domain Bacteria; phylum Actinomycetota; class Actinomycetes; order Nanopelagicales; family Nanopelagicaceae; genus Planktophila. The sequence goes on from CAIMCU010000030.1 coordinate 6,053, forward strand.
AAACTCGGAGTGAGTGCCAAACTCATTGAAGAAAAGAGCGTCGTTAGCGAAGAGGTAGCTCTAGAGATGGCGCGCGGTGCTATCAAGATGTTTGGGTCAACATGGGCGATAGCCACAACTGGTGTAGCCGGTCCAGGACCATCTGATGGGGTACCGGCCGGAACCGTGTGGGTGGCCTTTGCCGGTCCTATCGAGAGCACCCTTGAACTCTCCTTGGCTGGTGAGCGTGAGGTTGTGCGAAACGCCACTATAGCCAGCGCAATCGCTACCTTTGCAAGTATTCTTAGACAACGCTCAGGCAAGTAAATCGAAGAGTAGAGAGGGGATCTGTTATGGCGTTGCTACGTGAAGCCGTTGGTCAGAGCCTTCGTCACGCGCGCACGACTCAGTCGCGCACACTTCGAGATGTAGCGCGAGCAGCGCGTGTGTCTCTTGGATACCTCTCAGAGGTAGAGCGCGGACAGAAAGAGGCTTCATCAGAGCTTCTTAACTCGATCTGCGAAGCGTTAGGACTTACTCTTTCATCGGTCATCACCGATGTCTCGCTTGAAATTAGAGCGCAAGAGAGTGCGAAGCTGTCCGTTGTCGACGCAGCCTAAGTACGCCACCCAGGGCGCAGTGCACCGCCGTACCGAGAGCGCAATACTCCAGGGCACAAAAGAGCTCATCGCCAAGTTTGGTCTTTCAAATATCTCCATGATTGAAATCGCAGATCACTCTCAGGTTTCTCGAGCAACTTTGTATAACCACTTCAAGGATAAAAGTGCGGTGCTAGATTCGTTATTAAAGAGCGAGGTCGAACGTATTATCGAGATTTTCATCGACGCAAAAACACCGGCTGATGCTCTCGAACTCTTATCAAAGGAGATCTCAAGCGATAGCGCCTTGAACGCGATGCGAGTACATGATGGTGTGACGCTTAACTCGCTGATGGTGCACGCAGAGCATCCGTTGTACCTCCAACTTGCGAGAGCGGTACATGAGCGCACAAACTCAGAGGCCGGCACAGGGCTTGCAATGCACTGGCTATTGGGGCAGATAGCCCAACCAATCTCAGAAAAAGCCTCACGCGAACAAGCCGAACTTCTCGTTGATCGCACCCTACTTTAAGCGTTAAGTTTCAAGTCATGCGCCTATCTGATCTACGCGAGCGAATCAACCTATCTTTTGGTGAGCAGTGGGCACCCTCTTTTTGTAAAGATATTGCAATCTCAGAGCTTGGCAGTCGAAGCGTCGATGAAGCGCTCAAAGATGGCTATGAAGCCGATGAGGTATGGAAAGCTCTTTGCAAGTCTCACCCAAAGGAGACCGAGAAGTACCGCTAAAGAGTTCTATAAGTACTCAGATGGCTCTTTCGCAATGACCTCAAGTACCCAGGGACGAAAGTCATCGTTCTTAATGAGCGCACATGAGTACTTCTTATTGACGATATCTCGAACATCGCGAGGGGTTTTTGGAATAGTTGAGTTGGTCAGAATCAAGCGAACTACCTCACCACGTGTCTTCTTGGACATATGAGTGATGACCTTCTTCGCCCCGTTGACGTTTTGGAAGACACGAACCTCTACGGTGTTTTCATAGGGAGCCTCCCAGACGCCCTGGTAGGTAGAGGATCTGCAGTCGACTATCAACTCGCAAGAACGGCTATCTAGTTCAGGCACAACCTTTTGGGCGATCTTCTTGTTATCGATCTTTGCCTTGTAGCTCTTAATCTTTTCGGTCGGTCCTATGGCTCCGTACTTGGCTGAGATAATCTTGATCGACTTCTCGCCCTTGGCTTTTGCCGACTTACTCAGAGTGGCCCAACTCAGCGCTTCATAGAGAACCCCTTCGTAGACAGCCATGGCTGGGGCGGCGACGGGGGTCGCGGCCTTGCGCTCGCTAGGAGGCAGGAGAATCAACATGGGGGACAGTATGGCCACGACACACCGAAAAATCTGTCACCCCCGTCTGCTACCTTTCGAACAGATGTTCGGATAGAGTTATCCCTGCACAACCAGAGCGGTTCCACCATCCGCCCACAGCCTCTCTACAAGGCTCGTTGGCCGTCGGTGAAGCTCCGTACCTTCTGGGCCGCCTACCAACGTTTATCCGAATGGATAGAGGTTTAAATCGAAAGGAAGATGAAGTGGCTGCTGAAAAAGCTAATAAGTCAGATGAAAAAGTAACAAACGATCGCCAAAAAGCCCTCGATACCGCCCTTGCTCAGATTGAACGTCAGTTTGGTAAGGGCTCAGTTATGAAGATGTCAGAGCGACAGAATCAAATCGTAGAGGTTATTCCGACCGGCTCTATCGCACTCGATATCGCTCTCGGTATTGGCGGAATCCCACGAGGGCGCGTTGTAGAGATCTACGGCCCTGAGTCCTCAGGTAAGACAACCCTTACTCTTCACGCAATCGCTAACGCCCAAAAGGCTGGAGGCATCTGTGCCTTTATCGATGCAGAGCATGCATTTGATTCAGAGTATGCAAAGAAGCTCGGCGTTGATATCGATGCGCTTCTCGTTTCACAGCCAGACACCGGTGAGCAAGCACTTGAGATCATGGACATGTTGGTTCGCTCCGGCGCTCTCGATCTCGTAGTTGTTGACTCAGTCGCTGCCCTTGTTCCTCGTGCAGAGATTGAGGGCGAGATGGGTGACTCACACATGGGTCTACAGGCTCGCCTTATGTCACAGGCGCTTCGAAAGATTACAGGCGCACTTCACCAATCAAAGACAACAGCGATCTTTATCAACCAGCTTCGTGACAAGATCGGTGTCTTCTTTGGCTCACCAGAAACAACAACCGGTGGAAAGGCGCTTAAGTTCTACGCCTCAGTGCGGTTAGATATTCGACGTATTGAAACCCTGAAGGATGGAACCGAGTCGGTTGGTAACCGTACCCGCGTCAAGGTTGTTAAAAACAAGATGGCTCCACCATTTAAGCAGGCAGAGTTTGACATTATCTACGGCACAGGAATCTCACGTGAAGGCTCACTTATCGACCTCGGTGTTGAGATCGGAATCGTCAAGAAGTCCGGTGCTTGGTACACCTACGAGGCGGATCAACTCGGCCAAGGTAAAGAGAACTCACGTGCATTCCTAATCGATAACCCAGATCTTGCAAATGAGATCGAAGCCAAGATTCGCGCACACTTCGTGCCAATTGAGGTAGATGCCGAACTCGTTGCAGCTATCGATGAGGCCACAGCTGAGGTTGATTTCTAATTAGCCTCGACTTCGTCAAGGTTGAAAGAGGCGAAGGCTCCGACCCTTACTCAGTTGCTCACACCATCGCGTTAAACGCCTTGGTTACAAGGGCAAAGAGTAAGGGGGAGCTTCTCGCTCACCTTAAGACCCGTGGCATAGAGGAGGATGTTGCTGCGGCGACTATCTTCCGCCTTCAAGAGGCTGGCCTCGTTAACGATACTGAGTTTGCCCGTGCATGGGCTAACTCCAGGCACTCGCACAAGAAGCTTTCAAAGCGAAGCATCGCTGGTGAGCTTCGCCAAAAGGGTGTTGTTCAAGAGTCGATCGATCAAGCACTCGATGAGATAGATGATGAGTCGGAGTACCGCGCAGCCTTTGATTTAGCCTTTAAAAAGTACAACACCATGTCCCGCCTTGAACCCGAGGTACAGGTAAGGCGAATCCAATCGCTTCTTGGTAGAAAGGGTTTTTCCTTTTCAACTATCGGAAGGGTTCTTAAGGAGTTGGATTTAATCCAAGGGTATTAAGGCTTACTTACCCTGCTTCAAGTGATCGGTTAACCTCTGCGCGGTTGCAACTACAGCTGCGGCGTGGATACGCCCTGGTTGACGTCCTAAGCGCTCGATAGGGCCGCTAATACTTACAGCAGCAATGACCTTGCCGTTAGGGCTACGCACGGGAGCTGAAACCGAAGCTACACCTGCCTCACGTTCACCAATTGACTGGGCCCATCCACGTCGACGATCGGCGGCTAAGTGCGCTGCGGTAAAGCGAGCGTTCTTCACACCACGATGAATCTTCTCTGAGTCCTCCCACGCCATCAGGATTTGTGCGGCAGAGCCGGCCTGCATCGTTAGCGATGCACCAACTGGAACTGAGTCGCGCAGACCTGATAAGCGCTCCGCTACTGCAACGCAGATTCGAAGATCTCCTTGGCGCCGGTAGAGCTGGGCGCTCTCACCAGTTGCATCGCGAAGCGCTGCGAGGGCTGGAGCTGCCGCTGCAAGGAGGCGATCCTCGCCAGCTGCGGCCGCAAGCTCTGAGGAGCGAACCCCAAGGACGAATCGTCCAGAAAGATCACGGGTTACAAGGCGGTGGTGTTCAAGGGCAACGGCTAAGCGGTGCGCTGTTGGGCGGGCTATACCTGTGGATGTTACGAGTTCAGCAAGGGAGTGAGGACCGGCTTCGAGAGCTGCAAGGATAGATACGGCTTTATCTAAGACGCCGACTCCGCTATTCTTCTTATCCACACAGCGAGATTAGCATCCCACCTAATGAGATGCAATATCGGGAAGTAAGAAAGAGGCGTTTGATGGCAAAGACTCTGGCCGAGAAGATTTGGGCAGACCACGTTGTTCGTAGTGCAGATGGCGAACCAGATCTTCTTTACATTGATCTGCAACTCGTACATGAGGTAACTAGTGCACAGGCATTTGATGGACTTCGCCTTGCCGGACGAAAGGTGCGCCGACCTGATTTAACTATCGCTACCGAAGATCACAACACCCCAACGCTAAACATCGATAAGCCCATCGCCGATCCAGTCTCGAAGCTGCAAATCGACACACTTCGCAATAACGCGAAAGAGTTTGGTGTGCGCATCCACTCCCTTGGTGATGCCGATCAAGGCGTAGTTCACGTTGTTGGTCCACAGCTTGGCCTAACCCAACCCGGCATGACAATCGTCTGCGGAGACTCACACACCTCAACACATGGCGCCTTCGGTGCCATTGCATTCGGTATTGGAACCTCTGAGGTTGAACATGTATTAGCTACACAGACCCTTCCATCATCAAAACCAAAGATGATGGCTATTAACGTTGAGGGTAAGTTGAAGAAGGGCGTAACCGCAAAGGACATCATCCTGGCAATCATCGCCAAGATTGGGACCGGAGGAGGCCAGGGGTACATCGTTGAGTACCGTGGAAGTGCAATCCGTGAGCTCTCCATGGAGGGCCGCATGACTGTTTGTAATATGTCGATTGAGGCCGGTGCACGTGCTGGATTAATCGCACCCGATGAGAAAACCTTTGAATACATAAAGGGCAAGCCTCACGCACCTGAAAACTTTGATGAAGCCCTTGCATACTGGAAGACGCTCTTCACAGATGAGGGTGCCAAGTTTGATGTTGAGGTCGATATCAACGCAGATGATTTAGAGCCCTTTGTAACCTGGGGAACCAATCCAGGGCAGGGATTGCCGCTTAACTCATCTGTGCCAAACCCCGCTGATTTTGCCGATACAACGCAGCGAACCGCAGCTGAGCGCGCCCTTGAGTACATGGGACTTACCGCAGGCACTCCGCTTAAGGCGATCAAGATCGACACTGTTTTTCTTGGCTCATGTACCAACGGTCGCATCGAGGATCTTCGCGCCGCTGCAGATGTTTTAAAGGGCAAGAAAATCTCATCATCACTTCGCATGTTGGTTGTGCCCGGCTCTGCTCGTGTTCGCTTGCAAGCTGAGTCAGAGGGGCTAGACAAGGTTTTCCTTGATGCTGGTGCTGAGTGGCGCAACGCCGGATGCTCTATGTGTCTTGGAATGAACCCAGATCAACTAACGGTTGGTGAGCGTTCAGCCTCGACATCAAATAGAAACTTTGAAGGACGTCAAGGCAAGGGTGGTCGCACCCACCTCGTGAGCCCTCTTGTTGCAGCAGCTACCGCTTTGCGCGGAACTCTTTCTTCACCGTCGGATCTCTAAGGGGGAGTGACAATGGAAAAGTTCATTAAGCATGTAGGTACCGGCGTTCCACTTCGCAGAAGTAATGTTGATACGGATCAGATCATCCCCGCCGTGTACTTAAAGCGAGTAACACGTAGCGGTTTTGAAGATGGATTATTTGCCGCATGGCGAAACGACCCTGAGTTTGTGCTCAACCAACCCGCCTTCAAAAACGGGACGATCCTGGTGGCTGGCTCAGACTTTGGCACTGGATCATCACGTGAGCATGCGGTGTGGGCTCTGCAGAACTACGGCTTTAAGGTCATCATCTCGAGCCGCTATGCAGACATATTCCGCGGCAACTCACTCAAGGGCGGACTGCTCACTGTGATCTTAGATCAGGCGAAGGTGGAGGCTATGTGGGAGGCGATTGAGGCCAACCCAGAGCTTTCAATCTCCGTTGATTTAGAGAGCCGTACCGTTTCTTATGATGGAGTTTCAAACCCCTTTGAAATCGATGATTACACACGCTGGCGTTTGATGGAGGGCCTTGATGACATCGGATTGACGCTCAAACACACCGATTCCATCGATGCTTTTGAAGAAAAGCGTGCTTCTTACAAACCAAAAACTCTTCCGATAAAGTCTTAAAGGGTAAAAACAAGCGTAATTCAATGCTTTTCAGATAGGGTGAAAGGCGAGGTTGCAAACCCTCAACTTAGAATTTAGAGTTTTTTACGCGTAAAAAGTATGATTTTTTGCGAAATATTATTTTGCGACACGCCAACGTGAATAACGTAATCACCCCTAGCGGAGGGTTAAGTTTTAGCCACAGATTAAGCAAAACGCTTAATAACATTTAAATCTAAGGGGATTTTAATGAATAAGGCCCAATTCATTGCATCGTTGGCCCCACACTTCAACGACAGCAAGAAGGAAGCAGC
>CAIMCU010000031.1 GCA_903839585.1 uncultured Actinomycetes bacterium
ATCGAAGAGATTTTTAAGAGTGTTCCGATGCAGGGTTATCACGTTGCCGGTTTATTGATAGGAAAGGTCGAGAACGAGGATTGGCAGGGTAAGGCTCGCTCTTACTCATGGCAGGATGCGATCGCTTACGCACAAGAGATTCTCGATCTCTGCAACCTTTCGTACACAGTTGAACGTTCAGAGTTTGCGCCATGGCATCCAGGGCGTTGTGCCGAACTACTCATCGACGGGAAAGCTGTCGCCCATGCTGGAGAGCTTCACCCTCGAGTTTGCGCAGAGTTTGGATTACCAGAGCGTTCAGCTGCCTTTGCTGTCGCTCTAAGTGCCCTGCCTGAATCAGAGCTTGTTAAACCTACAAACGTTGGGACCATGCCTGCGGCACTACAGGATGTAGCTCTTATCGTCGATGGCTCAGTCAGTGCTGCATCGGTGGAGGCTGCTCTACGCGCCGGCGCCGGAGATCTCCTTGAATCGATCAAGCTTTTTGATCGCTACGACAAACTTGGAGAAGGAAAGATCTCCTTGGCCTTTGCTCTAACCTTCCGTGCCCCTGACCGGACACTGACCGGCGCCGAGATCGCAGCAGCCAGGGAGAGCGCCGTTGCTAGAGCCGTAGCTGATACTGGGGCGATACTGCGTACTGCATAAATATGCAATTGATTGCATAAATAGCCAATTCCATATAGAGTGGCCTTATGAGAGTCGGGGTAATCGGAGCCAGCGGATACGCCGGTGGTGAGCTGCTGCGGCTATTGGCGCTTCACCCAGAGTTTGAACCATCCGTAATCACTGCCCACTCAAATGCGGGGGAGTTAATTAACTCCGTTCATCCGCATCTAACCTCTTATGCACAACGTTCATTCTCATCCTTTGATGCTAAGGCCTTTGCAGATTGCGAACTCGTTTTCTTGGCCCTACCGCATGGAGAGTCGGCAGCGGTCATCGCACAACTTCCAAAAGAGGCAAAGATTATCGATCTTGGCGCCGACTATCGTTTAAAGAGCGCAAACTCTTGGACAAAGTATTACGGAGGCTTGCATGCGGGCACATGGACATATGGGCTGCCTGAACTTCCGGGAGCGCTGACTGAAATAGCGAAGTCACACCGAGTTGCAAATCCCGGATGTTACGCCACATCTATTGCACTGGGAATCTCACCTGCGAAAGATTTCATCGATCTAGGTGATGTTGTAGTCGTTGCAGCCTCGGGTACAACAGGCGCCGGTAGAAGCGCAAAGATCAATCTCATTGCGAGCGAGGTAATGGGCTCTCTCACCTCATACAAGTTCGGAGGAGTTCATCAACATACCCCTGAAATCGAGGAGGCTACTGGAGCAACGTTATCCTTCACCCCAATCCTGGCGCCGATGCCAAGAGGAATTCTTTCGACGGTTACCGCCAAATTGACGAAGAAGATCGATACGCAAACCTTGCACGATGCTTTTACGCAGGCGTATAAAGACTCTTACTTTGTCTCGGTACTGCCCTTAGGTCAGATGCCCAAGACATCTGCGGTAACTGGAACCAACAATGCGCAACTTCAAGTTGCTATAGATGAGCACACGAACAGAGCGGTTATTAGTGTTGCCATCGACAACCTTGGCAAGGGTGCAGCCGGACAAGCGATTCAGAATGCAAATATCATCTGCGGTTTTGATCAAAAAATGGGCTTGATTCTCGATGGATTGGGATCATGAGACTTCCAGAGGGGTTTATTGGCGGCGCCACGGCTGCTGGATTAAAGAGCAATGGCGCACTTGATCTAACAATTATCCAAAACATCGGCCCACGCTTTGATGCAGCTGCTGAGTACACAAGCAATAAAGTAGTTGCTGCACCTGTCATGTGGTCACGAGAGGTCACAAAGGGCAAAGTTGTGCGTGCCGTTGCGCTCAACTCTGGAGGTGCAAACGCGTGCACGGGTTCGCAAGGCTTTCAGGACACTCACAAAACCGCCGAGAAAGTTGGCCAATTGCTTGGGATCTCCTCCGGAGAGGTAGTTATTTGTTCTACGGGATTAATTGGCGAGAGATTGCCCGTAGACAAAATCATCTTGGGGCTAGATGTGATCGCTTCAAATCTGAGTGCACAATCTTTAGATGATGTATCTCGGGCGATCATGACAACAGATACAGTCCCTAAGGTTGCAACCTCAC
>CAIMCU010000032.1 GCA_903839585.1 uncultured Actinomycetes bacterium
ATCTTCTGTATTTGGTCAACGCCTTGGAATAACAACAAATCAAGGCCACTCAAGACTTTCCCGCCACAATCGACCCACCTAGAAGCCAAAACCGTAGGCCATGGTTTGTAGATCACATCAAAGAGCAAAGACGCCTCTCCCTGAGATATTGATGAAGCCAGCGAGTCTGCCGCCCCTGCTGGCGTTGTATTTACTACTAGATCAAACTCGTGCAGATTATATGAATCACTCCAAGGAATGTACTCAAACTCTGCGCCTTGAACACACCCTTGGATTACCTCCCGCCGAGTAAGGGTTCTTCCCATAACGCTGATATGACGCGCAACCTGACCGAGAGAGCCTGCAACCGCACGTGCGGTCCCACCAGCACCAAGTATCAATACCTTTTCAAAACTCTTATAGCCTGCAGATTTTAACGCAGCCAATAGCCCTGGACCATCGGTGCTCGACGCAAACCACTGTTCATCTCTTCTTATCAGGGTATTAACAGATTGGATGCGTAAGCAGTGCTCATCAAAATGCACAGGAAGAGACAAAGCCTCTTCCTTTAAAGGCATCGTCATCGAGAGATAATCAAACTCTTGTCCACGTTCCTTGAGAAAGTGAGCGAGCTCTCCACTCTTCACCTCAATAGGTGAGTAAGAGATCTTTAACCCCAGATAATCAAAGGCGCCATTATGCAGACGTGGAGACAACGAGTGCGAGACTGGTGAACCAATCACTGCGCCAGACCAAATCTTCATTTACTACTCCTAAAGAGACCTTTGCGGAGATTGCTTTTGTACAGGAGCTTCCAAGAGTTGAACTCATCGATAGAGACCGTAAACCTTGTATCTCCAGGAGCAACTGTAATAAAGAAGAGCCAATCCCCGGCGACAGGTTCCACAGCCGCTTTCAGCGCATCGATTCCAGGGTTTCCGATAGGTCCGGGTGGAAGACCGTAGTTCCTATATGTGTTGTACGGAGATTTGAGAAGGGTTGAGGCTGTGCTTAGAAAGACGCTGCCACGTACCGATTTGATGTAATGCACGGTCGAGTCCATCTGCAAAGGCATGCCTTTTTCAAGCCTATTTCGTATCACCTGAGAAATCTTCGTAAAGTCCTTTCGATCCCCCTCGGCTTGAATAATGGAGGCGATAATCAGTAGGTCAGAAGGAGAGAACTTTCCAGATCCATTCATAACTCCAGAGTCTGCGAAGGCTTGAGTTGCGCGCTTGATCATCGATTCAAGTGCAGCTTTGGCCGAAGTTTCTTTATCGAAGCTATAGAGAGCGGGAAAGAGCAACCCCTCTAAACTCTTAAAACCTGTTGGTAAAACAAGACTCTTCTTGGCACTTTGAATCTCCTGAACGGTAAAACCAACTTTAACCATCTGGTCAAAAATCTCACTGTTCCAAGCACCCTCAACCACTGTTATGAGTCCGGTAATTCTCTGAGAGTCTAAAAGTTGGGCCAGCACCTCTCGGGCACAGTTCTGTGAGGTTAGTCGATGACCTCCGGGTGC
>CAIMCU010000033.1 GCA_903839585.1 uncultured Actinomycetes bacterium
GTACGAGTTGGGTCAGCGAATCCATAAGAGTATTCTCTCACCATGGCCAAGGTACTGCTACTCACAAATACCCTTGGCGCGAGCGCGGAGGTACTTCCCTCTCTTGCACTTTTGCAACACCAGGTAAAGATTCTTCCCGCCGAAGCAAGCGTTCTCGTTGACTCACCACTTATGGATTTGATCTTCATCGATGCGCGCAAAGAGTTCCCAACAGTTAAAGCTCTAACCCGACTTCTTTCTACAACAGGTGTTGGCGCACCCATTATCGCAATCACTACAGAGGGTGGTTTAACAGCCTTTACCTCAGACTGGGGAATCGATGACGTTATTCTCGATACGGCTGGGCCTGCAGAGGTTGATGCCCGTATTCGTTTAGCAGTTGGTGTATTTCAAGCAGAGCTCACAGGCACTGACTCAGGAAGTAATGAGATTCGCCAAGGCGATGTTGTTATCGATGAGAGCACCTACACCGCAAAGATCAAGGGCCGCTCACTTGATCTAACATTTAAAGAGTTTGAGCTCCTTAAGTACTTAGCCCAACACCCAGGCCGTGTCTTTACCCGCGCACAATTGCTGCAGGAGATCTGGGGCTATGACTACTTCGGTGGCACACGCACAGTTGATGTTCATATCCGTCGCCTTCGCGCAAAGTTAGGACCTGAGTTTGAATCCATTATTGGAACAGTGCGCAACGTTGGATACCGATTCACGCTTCAACAAAATGGCAAAGAGAGCCACGTAACCGAGTCGGTCTAAGGACCATGCGCCATATTCTTAAGATCCATCGATCGCTTTTAGATCCAATCCCTACGCAGACACATTCATACACAATCCGCACCTTTGATCCAGCTAAAGATAAAGAGGCCTGGTTATCGCTGAACAACAAGATATTTGCACACCATCCAGATCAAGGTGATTGGGCGATCCAAGACTTAGAGACGCGCATCAATGAGCCCTGGTTTGATCCGCAGGGTTTTTTTCTTGCCGTTGAAAAGGAAACAATCCTCGGATTTTGTTGGACAAAGATTCACGATGATCTAACAAACCACGAACCTGTGGGTGAGCTTTACGTAGTCGGTGTTGATCCAGAACATACGCAAAAAGGCATTGCCCGTGCGACCTCAATCGCAGCTCTTAACTACCTCACCGCAAAAGGGTTAAAGCACGCAATGCTCTACGTTGATGCAGATAATGTGAAGGGCCTTGGCCTCTACACAAAGTTAGGCTTTAACTAATTCACGTCCAGAAGATTACTCAACAGTTAGGCAGTTGACGTATACTTCTCTCAAAGCCCAAGAGAGATCACTGACGCAAGTTAAATCGCTTGGGCCTTTTTATGCCAGAAAACTACTGCTTCACCAGCTCCGCACACATCTTGCGAAAAGCCTTTGTATGGGCGTCAACATCAGCCTTTGACGTAGCCGGTGACATCAGCGCCATGTTGTGAAACGGTGTAATTAAAAAGCCATCGTTGAGCATGCGCAGGTGGATGTACTGCTCAAGTGCGAAGTCACCAGCATCTGCTGCCTCTTTACCTGTGCGCGGTGCTTTAGGGGCAAAGAGATACTCACCGCGTGCACCTAAACGGTTGCAGTGCCACGGCAGATCAAACTCTTTGATTGCGGCATCAACGCCATCTGACCAACGATCACCAAGTGCGATCATATGCTTGAAAGCCTTGTCCGTTAACACTTTAGACAGCGTTGCACGCATTGCAGCTAATGAGAATGCGTTACCCGCAAGGGTTGAACCGATTCCACCGGTATCGATAATCTCAATCTTCACAGCCTTCTTAATCGCAGCAGAAACCGCCTTAGTCATTCCAAAGGTTCCTGTTGGAACTCCACCAGCGATCGCTTTACCAATCGTTAAGAAGTCTGGCTTTAAACCCAACTGCTTTGTCATTCCACCAGGGCCTGCTGAGATTGTGTGGGTTTCATCGATAATCAAAAGAGTTCCATACTTCTTTGCAAGCTTTTCAACCTCTTTGAGGTAACCCTTTTCGGGAAGCACGATGCCGATATTTGTCATCGCAGGCTCCATCAAACTAGCTGCTACATCCTTCTTCTTTAGTGCGCGCTCCATACCCTTTAGATCGTTGAACTCAACAACCCGGGTAGTTACATCGAGTGCAACAGGTGCACCGATGTTTCCATCGCGGCGCACTGTTTTACCCTTCTTATCGAGGGTTGCAAAGGTTTCATCAACGGAGCCGTGATAACACATATCGATAACAACGATCTTGCTTCGCTGAGTGAGCATGCGCGCATAACGAATAACGTGACGGTTTGCATCAGTAGCTGTAACTGTGAACTGCCACAACGGAAGACCAAAACGGCGTGTTAAATCAGCTGCAACGATCGCTGCATCCTCTGTTGGAAGCATCGCTGTAATTCCACGACCTGCCTGCTGGCGAATTGCTGAGACGGTCCAATCAGGTGAGTGACCTGTCATCGAACCTGTATCACCCAAACAAAAATCGATGTACTTATTGCCATCTAGGTCGGTGAAGTGCGCACCCTTTGCCTGCTTTACAAAGACTGGGTGTGGACCTGGCCACTTAGCCATCCATGACATTGGAAC
>CAIMCU010000034.1 GCA_903839585.1 uncultured Actinomycetes bacterium
GAGTTGGACGTGGAACCGTTGTTGACGAGGCGATTAACTCAGCAATCCCAGATTTCTATGGTCAAGCAGCTCGCGAACACTCAGTTCTAGTCGTAGGACGACCAACGGTTGATATCAAAAAGTATGTCGACAATGAGGTTCTCGAATTTAGCATCGAGGTAGCTGTTCGCCCAGAGATCAAGCTTCCAGATTTTTCTAAGCTCAAGATCGAGGTAGATGATGTTGAGGTTACAGATAAAGATATCGATGAGCAGGTTGATGAACTCCGCGCTCGCTTTGGAACATTAAACGTTGTTGAGCGCCCAGCTAAAAAGGGTGACTTTGTAACTATCTCACTCAACGCTCGTATAGATGGCGCAGATGTTGATGGTGGACAAGCAAATGACATTTCTTACGAGGTCGGCTCAAACCGCATGATTGATGGACTCGATGCAGCGCTAGAAGATATGAAAGCTGGAGACATCAAGACCTTTACTACTCAGCTAGTTGGTCAGAAGGATGACGAGTCTGGCGATGTAGAGATCAAGCTTTCAGTTGTGAAGGAGCGCGAACTTCCTCCGGTAGATGATGCTTTCGCAAAGCTTGCCTCTGAGTTCGACACAGTTGCCGAACTCAAGGCAGATTTCAAAGAGCGACTTAGCCGCGTTAAGAAGTTAGAACAAGGCGCGCAAGCGCGCGACCTACTTTTGAAGAAGCTCATTGATGATTTAGATATTCCAGTTCCGGATGATTTGGTTCTCGAAGAGGTAAACGCACACCTTGAACCAGAAGGCCGCATGGAGGATGCAGAGCACCGCGCCGAGGTCGATGGACAGGTTCGTTCATCAATTAAGTCAGACTTCCTTCTTGATGCAATTGTTAAGGCTGAAGATGTACAGGTAAATGAAATCGAACTTACCGAGTACCTCATCCGTTCTTCACAGCGTTACGGGATGGCACCTGAAGCTTTTGCGGAGGAGCTCTCAAAGGCAGGACAGCTCAACCAGTTGGTCGCTGAGGTAACTCGCACTAAGGCTCTTGCAGGAATTTTGGGACGAGTTGCAGTTGTCGATAAATCCGGCAACGTAATCGATCTTGAAGCTCTTCGCCCTGCAGGCGTTGCTGCTCCAGCCGATTCAGCCGAGTAAGTATCTGCCCTAAGCGAACAAGGGCCTTTTAGGCATCTACATCTCGCATTTGGGAAGCAATTTCGCTCAGTAATTGTTAAGGTCTATACATATTTCAGTTTCAACTTCAGGAGGATGCAGTGGATTATCTAAACCCGCAGGCGGCAGAGATTATTGCCCGTGCACCGCAGTCTGGCTCAGGTGGACTAGATGATCAGGTCTACAACCGTTTGCTTCGCGAACGCATCATCTTCCTAGGCTCAGTTGTTGAAGACTCAATGGCAAACGCCATCGCTGCGCAGATTCTCTTGCTTGCTGCAGAGGATGCAGAAAAAGACATCTTCCTTTACATCAACTCACCAGGTGGTTCCGTTACAGCTGGAATGGCGATCTACGACACCATGCAGTATGTAAAGAACGATGTTGCAACTGTCGGAATGGGTCTTGCTGCTTCAATGGGTCAGTTCCTACTCTGCTCTGGTGCTGCTGGAAAGCGTTACGCACTCCCACACGCACGCATCATGATGCACCAACCATCTTCAGGTATCGGCGGAACAGCTACTGATATCAAGATTCAGGCAGAACAAATCGGTTTCACAAAGAAAAAGATGGCTGAACTCATCGCACATCACACAGGTCAAAAGGTGGAGACAATCACCGCAGACTCTGACCGCGACCGTTGGTTCACAGCCGATGAGGCGAAAGAGTATGGATTTGTCGATCACGTTGTTCGCTCAGCAGGTCAGGTATCAGGAAAGGGCGGCACAGCATGAATAACGAGATGAACCGCATCAACGAGATCACCTCTCGCTACGTTCTTCCAACGATCGAGGAAAAAACCGCTTACGGTTTCAAGCGCCTTGATCCATATACAAAGCTCTTTGAAGAGCGCATCATCTTCCTTGGTCAGCCAATCGATGACACAGTTGCAAACGATGTAATGGCTCAGCTTCTAACCCTTGAGTCAATGGATCCAGATCGTGACATCATGATTTACATCAACTCACCAGGCGGATCATTTACGGCACTTACCGCTATTTACGACACCATGCAGTTTGTTCGTCCAGATGTGAGCACTATCTGTCTGGGACAGGCAGCCTCAGCTGCAGCTGTAATTCTTGCTGGTGGAGCAAAGGGCAAGCGCTACGCACTTGAGCACTCACGCATCCTTATTCACCAACCTTCATCAGAGGGTGGCGGACAAGCATCCGATATCGAGATTCAAGCTAAAGAGATTATGCGCATGAAGTCCCTCCTTGAAGAGCTGATGGCACGTCACTCAAACAAGAGCGCTGATCAAATCTCAATCGATGTCGATCGCGACAAGATTCTTACAGCTGCAGAGGCTGTTGAGTACGGTTTAATCGATCAGGTTCTTGCAAGCCGCAAAGCGAAGAAGGAATAATTCACTTCAATATTTAGTAAGTTAGGCGCCATGTTCCGAAAGTATTTCGAACCTGGCGCCTTGCTTTCTTTTAAGGCGTTTCGAGATTTTTCGATCTCCACTCTCTTTACAGTTATCGCGCTATCAGCCTTTCCAATTGCACTTGCAATCGAAATCCTTGATGCTGGAGGAAGCGCTACGGCTCTCGGTTTGATATTGGCTGTAAAGGTTTTATCGGGCGTCCTTCTCTCTCCAGTTGGGGGAGTGTGGGCCGATCGCCTACCTAGAAAAACCGTTTTAATCATCGCCGACAGTTTCCGGGCTTTAATGGCAGCGTCGGTAATCCCACTCACTATTTACTCAACTCCACTTTGGTTAATCGGAGTCGTTGTGTTTCTTATGGGTGTAAGCGATGCCTTTGGAGCACCAGCATCACAGGCGATAATGCCAAGCCTCTTACCTGACCACCTGCTTCCTGCTGGAAATGTAACCCGCAACATTATGGTTCGTGGCTCTTCGATTGCAGGACCAGGGTTTGCTGGTGCACTAGTTGTTGCATTTGGAACCCATGCAACCTTTGTGGTGACAGCGCTCCTTTTCGCAATCGGCGCGCTCTTACTCGTTCGAATCGATGAAAAGCCACAAGAGCAAGCACCAGAGAAGTCTTCACGATTTATGACCGAGATGCGAGAAGGATTATCCGTAGTCTGGGAGAACAAGTGGGTTGCAGCGATGATCGCAATGGCATCGGTTCAGCTCATGATTGTGGTTGGAACAGAGAATGTGATGCTCCCTGTTATCACTAAGCGTGAGTTTGGAACCGCCTCCGTTTTTGCAATCGCAGCAACTCTCTTTAGCCTGGGTGGAGTTATCTCTGCAGTTATCTCTGTTAAATCAAAACCGAAGCATCCAGGTTTGGTTGCGGTAGTCGTATGGGGTCTTTTCGCTTTTGCCCCGCTCGTTTTAGCTTTTGAAAGTACAAGGTTAGAGATCTACATCTGCTACTTCATCGCTGGATTATCTGTTGGACCGTGGGAAGCTTTTTGGAGCACCGCAATTCAACGTGAGATCAAACCTGAATTTCAAGGTCGGGTTTTTAGCATCGACTACATGGGCTCAGTTGGTCTCATGCCTCTAGGCATGGCGATGGCGGGACCGCTGACTAACTACTTTGGAGAACAGAGCTTTCTCATCGGTGCCGCTCTCTTTCACTTATTCATCTGCGCCATCACACTTCTGGTGCCTGGCACAAAGGACATGAAATCTCCCCGTAATTCTTCTCAGGGCGAACAGATAAATACTTAATTAGCCTCACCTTGGCCGGTTGCTCAATCTACGATTTACCCATGACCAAAATTGGCGAAACAAGCGATCTTCTCAAGTGCTCCTTCTGCGGCAAGACGCAGAAGCAGGTTAAGAAGCTCATTGCAGGTCCTGGTGTTTACATCTGCGATGAGTGCATCGAACTTTGTAACGAGATCATCGTTGAAGAGCTCTCCGAGCAAAGCTCCCTTGGATTAACTGAACTTCCAAAGCCACAAGAAATCTTCGAGTTTCTCGATCAGTACGTAATTGGACAGGATCGCGCGAAGAAGTCACTCTCAGTTGCGGTCTATAACCACTACAAGCGCGTGCAAACTGGCGAAACCAGAGGCGAGGATGCTGTTGAGCTCGCAAAGTCAAACATTCTCTTGTTAGGCCCAACAGGTTGTGGCAAAACCCTTATGGCACAAACTCTTGCAAGAATGTTAAACGTTCCATTCGCAATCGCAGATGCCACCGCACTTACAGAGGCTGGATACGTCGGCGAAGATGTAGAAAACATTCTGCTTAAACTTCTGCAAGCAGCTGATTACGATGTAAAGAAAGCTGAAACCGGAATCATCTACATCGATGAAATCGATAAGGTAGCCCGAAAGTCAGAGAACCCTTCCATTACACGAGATGTTTCTGGCGAGGGAGTGCAGCAAGCCCTTCTTAAAATTCTTGAAGGAACCGTTGCCTCTGTTCCACCACAAGGCGGACGCAAGCACCCACACCAAGAGTTCATTCAAATCGATACAACTAATGTCCTCTTTATTGTTGGCGGAGCGTTTGCTGGCCTCGACAAAATTATCGAAAGTCGCAGTGGATCAGCTGGCGTTGGATTTAATGCAACGTTGCAATCCGGTGAAGATAAGAACCGCAAAGATATTTTCGCCGATGTCATGCCAGAGGATCTCCTTAAGTTTGGAATGATCCCTGAGTTCATCGGACGTCTTCCAATTCTGACTAGCGTTGAAAACCTTGATAAGCCTGCGCTCATGGAGATTTTGACTGAACCTAAGAACGCACTCGTAAAGCAGTATGTGCGCCTATTTGATTTAGATGATGTGGAACTCGAGTTCACGCCAGATTCTCTCGATGCAATTGCGGAGTTAGCTCTAAAGCGCGGAACAGGCGCCCGTGGACTACGCGCGATCATGGAGTCCGTACTTCTAGGCGTCATGTATGACGTTCCAAGCCGTACCGACATTTCAAAGGTAATCATCGAAAAGAAGTGCATCGAAGAAAACGCCGCCCCAACCATGATTCCCCGCACTGGCGATATTCCTAAGCGTTCTACTCGACGCGAAAAAGGTACTGAGGAGAAGAGCGCGTAATCTAGACTGCGCTCTATGTCTCGCGAACTAGCCTCGACCTTTTCTCCGGTCGATATCGAAGCTCCACTCTATGAAAAGTGGATCTCTGCTGGCTACTTCACCGCTGACGCGAAATCTTCAAAGGAGCCATTCACAATAGTTCTTCCTCCTCCGAATGTAACCGGAGTTCTCCATATTGGTCACGCCCTTGATTTAACTCTTCAAGACTGCCTCTCTCGCATGAAGCGCATGAAAGGTTATGAAGTTTTATGGTTACCCGGAATGGACCACGCGGGTATCGCTACACAAAACGTTGTTGAAAAACAGTTAGCCACTTCAGGGCTTTCACGTCACGATCTTGGTCGCGATGAGTTCGTTAAGAAAGCGTGGGAGTGGAAGGCCGAATCCGGTGGAGCAATTCTCGGACAGATGCGTCGCATAGGTGCCGGTGTTGATTGGTCACGTGAACGTTTTACGATGGATGAAGGAATGTCCAAGGCCGTCGTATCAATCTTTAAGAAGATGTATGAAGACAACTTAATTTACCGAGCTGAGAGAATTATTAACTGGTGCCCTCGCTGCCTTACCGCCCTTTCCGATATTGAAGTTGAGCACCAGGATGATGCAGGCGAGTTTGTCTCTGTCCGCTACGGTGATGGTGATCAAAGTATTACCGTGGCCACAACTCGACCTGAAACCATGATGGGTGATGGCGCAGTTGCAGTTCACCCTGATGATCCACGTTATAAGCACATGATCGGAACCGAGGTACTACTCCCACTCGTCAATCGCATGATTCCGATTATTGCCGATGAGTTAGTTGAACCCGACTTTGGAACCGGAGCTGTCAAGGTAACGGCTGCACATGACCCTAACGATTTTGAAATGGCTATGCGCCATAACGTTCCCTTTGTTGTAATCATGAATGAACACGGTGTTATGGATGGCACCGGTACAGAGTTTGATGGCATGGATCGATTTGAGGCACGTATTGCAGTTGTTGCAAAGCTTAAAGAGATGGGACGCGTAGTTTCAGAGAAGCGTCCATATATTCACGCTGTCGGTCACTGCTCACGTTGTGACACAGTTATCGAGCCAAGACTTTCAAAGCAGTGGTTCGTAAAGGTTGCACCAATGGCTAAGGCATCTGCCGATGCAGTTCGCAATGGTGAGGTAAAGATTGAACCTCAAGCACTTGCTCCTCGATACTTTGAGTGGGTAGATAACATGCACGACTGGTGTATTTCACGTCAGCTGTGGTGGGGTCACCGAATTCCAGTTTGGTATGGACCAAATGGTGAGGTCAAAGTTGTTGGTCCAGAGGAGAGCGCGCCAGATGGTTGGACACAAGATCCCGATGTTTTGGATACATGGTTCTCATCAGGTCAATGGGCGTTCTCAACGATGGGCTGGCCGGAAAAGACAGCTGATTTAGCCAAGTTTTATCCAACGAGTGTTTTAGTTACTGGATACGACATTCTCTTCTTCTGGGTTGTAAGAATGATGATGATGTCCACCTTTGCGATGGATGGTGTTGCTCCATTTAAGACAATTATGTTGCACGGTTTAGTGCGCGATCAATTCGGCAAGAAGATGTCTAAATCACGTGGAAACGTAATCGATCCAATTGAGTTCATGGATAAGTACGGAGCAGATGCTTTGCGCTTCACACTAGCCCGTGGTGCAAATCCTGGAACAGATCAAGCCCTCGCAGAGGATTGGATTGCGGGTTCACGCAACTTTGCAACAAAGCTTTGGAACGCTACACGTTTTGCGATGATGAACGGAGCAAATGTTGCGGGTCCGATGCCTTCGCTGGACTCTTTAAACGCCATTGACCGCTGGATCCTCTCTCGATTGAGTCAAACAATCCAGGAGACAAATGATCTCCTCGAAAGTTATGAGTTTGCTCGAGCATGTGATGCCATCTATCACTTTGCTTGGGATGATCTCTGTGACTGGTATCTCGAGCTATCTAAAGAGACCTTTGCTTCAGATGACAAAACCAACTCTCAGCGAGTACTGGGTTATGTACTCGATCAATTGATGCGCATTCTGCATCCGATTATGCCTTTTATTACCGAAGAGCTCTGGACTACCCTCACCGCAGGAGAGTCTGTTGTCATCGCACAGTGGCCTAAAGCTGAAGCCGCACATGTCGATAAAAAGTCAGAGGCTCTCGTAGCAGCTCTCCAAGAAATCATCACAGATGTTCGTCGCTTCCGTAATGATCAAGGCGTCAAGCCTTCACAAAAGATTCCAGGTCGGTTTGTAACATCCAATGAAATCGCACAGTACGCAAGCGCAATGAGTTTTGTGCTCAAGCTCGAACCAGGAGATTTCACTCCATCTGCATCTCTTGAGATCGCTGGAGTAAAGGTTGAGATGGACCTCACCGGTTCAATCGATGTTGTTGCAGAGCGCGCACGACTCGAGAAGGATTTAGCAGCAGCTCAGAAGGATCAAAAGACCGCTGAGGTAAAGCTTGGCAACGAAGGCTTTATGGCAAAAGCTCCAGCTGATGTTTTGGTTGAAATCAAAGAGCGTTTGGCAAAGACCACCTCTGAGATTGAACGAATTACAGCAGCTATCGCTGCCCTGAATTAAAAACATGAACAACATAAGCCCAGATGATCAAGCGCGCATAGATGCGATTGAAAAAGCACTCAATGCAAGATGGCCAGAGAATCAGATTGCGCCAACTCTTGAGCGAATCGCAGCGTTAGTTGATCTTTTAGGCTCACCGCAGCTGACATATCCAACGATTCACATCGGTGGGACCAACGGCAAAACCACTACCTCTCGAATGATTGACTCTCTGCTCTTTGAGATGGGTCTGCGCACAGGCCGATTCACAAGCCCACACCTTGAAAACTTCACCGAAAGGATTGCGATCAATACGCAATCAATCGATGCAAAGGAGCTCATATTCTCCTTCAACGATATCTCTGCCTATTTAGATTTGATGGACTCTAAGTTCGATACTCCAATCTCATACTTTGAAGCCCTTTCTGCCCTTGCCTTTGCAGCTTTTGCTGAGCACCCAATCGATGTCGGAGTCATTGAGGTTGGTTTAGGCGGCGAGTGGGATGCAACTAATGTTGTTGATGCAGATGTTGCCGTCATTATGCCAATCGGGCTAGACCACATGGAGTATTTAGGAAACACTTTGTCTGAGATTGCAAAGACAAAAGCTGGAATTATTAAAGAGGGTTCATTTGTTGTACTGGCTCAACAGGAACCAGAGGCTGCAAAAGAGCTTCTTAAGAAAGCCGCTGAAGTTGGAGCAGATATCGCCCGAGAAGGTTTGGAGTACTCCATCGATTCGCGGGCAGTCGCAGTAGGTGGTCAGCTAATCTCTGTTACAGGCTTACGTGGACATTACGATGAGATATTTCTTCCACTTCATGGAAGGCATCAAGCCTCTAACGCAGCAGCGGCACTTGTTGCTGTCGAAGCGTTCTTTGGCGATCAAGACTTAGATATTGATGCCGTGCGTGCAGGCTTTGCAAATGTAACCTCTCCTGGCCGTTGCGAAGTTATACATCGCGATCCAACGATCATTCTTGATGCAGCGCATAACCCACATGGTGCACAGGCACTTGCTCAAACCATCGCCTCTGAATTCACCTTTGATGAAGTAACAGGGGTAGTTGCTGTATTGGGTGAAAAAGACGCACATGGAATCCTTCTTGCACTAGAGCCGGTGCTAGATAAAATCATTGTTACCCAAAACTCATCCCCAAGAGCCTTGCCTGTTTTAGAGCTTGAAAAGTTGGCTCTAGCAATCTTTGGAGCCGAGAGAACTTATGTAGCACCAAC
>CAIMCU010000035.1 GCA_903839585.1 uncultured Actinomycetes bacterium
AGCTTTGCGAGCAGATACAGCAGCACAGAGAGCGGCGTTACCCGCTCCAACTATGACTACATCCGCGGTGAGAGTGGACATCTTTTGGCAGCGATCTACTTAACGTGGAACATCGTTGGGAGGCGAGGTTACGACTATGAAGACCAAGTCCTCATCTCCCGTGTTCTCTACCGCATGGTTAATCCCAGGAGGAACAAACATCGTATAACCCTTGGTTACAACCGTCTTTTCATCGCCGTAGGTAACTAGACCTTCTCCGGAGATGAAGTAAAAGATTTGTTCTGCGACTTCATGAACGTGCTCGGCTACAAGTCCCTTGATGGGGTATCTAGAGATTCGAAAATCGAAGTACTTGCTCTTCTCAAACTCCTCATTAACAAGGTACTTAGAGAAACCGCTGAAGTGCCCTGGTGGTTGGTGCCATGGTAACTCTCTGCTATCGACTACGCCCATTGTCTCTCTCTTTTCTTCTTATGCTCAAAAGGAACTACAAGATTCCCTTTGAAGCTCCAAGTTTGAATCCAACAAACTTCCACTCTGTCATCTCCTCGATTGCGTACTGAACGCCTTCGCGACCGATTCCGCTGAACTTCATACCTCCAAATGGGTAGTTGTCCTGTCGGTATCGAGATGAGTCGTTAATCCATATTGCACCAGCCTCTATATCTTTACCAAATCTAAAAGCTGCTTTGAGATCGTTGGTGAAGACTCCGGCTTGCAATCCAAAGATTGATGAGTTTACTTTTTCAATCACAGCATCATCATCTGTAAAGCCTTCAAGTACCGCTACCGGCGCAAAAGCTTCGCTGCTTGCTAAGGTAACTTTGTCTGAGACATCTGAGAGAAGCGTTGGTGCGATAGTTCTAGCAACCGCTACGCCGCCTGTTAAAACCTTTGCACCGGCAGCTTTTGCCTCTTCAATCCAACCAAGCACACGTTGTGCTTGCACTTGAGAGACCATTGGACCAATCTCAACCTCGGGATCCATAGGATCACCGATTTTCATCGCTTCTGCAGCCTTTACGAAGGCAGAGACAAACTCCTCTTTAACGCTCTCATGTACAAAGATTCTTTGTGCAGAGATACAGGCTTGACCTGAGGATAAGTAAGCAGATGTTGCAAGCGTCTTTGCGGCTGAAGCAACATCAGCATCTGCACGGACAATATTTGCTGCGCTAGAGCCAAGCTCTAAGACAACCTTCTTAATACCTGCAGCCTTAATGACGGCTAAACCGGCAGGAACTCCGCCTGTAATACTGATCATGCGAACACGTAAATCACGAACTAGAGGTTCGATAGCCTCTTCAACCTCACCAATAACAACGTTGATTGCACCATCAGGTAATCCGGCACGTTTAAAGGCTGCCGCTAACCAGAGCGCTGAGATAGGTGTCTGATCTGATGGCTTAATAATTACGGCATTACCTGCAGCGATTGCAGGTCCCACCTTATTAATTGTTAAGTTAACGGGAGAGTTAGAAGGAACGATTGCAACAATCACGCCTACTGGAACACGTGTAGCCAAACCTGTTCTGTTTACACCGCTCTCAACGATGTCCATTGGGAGTACCTGACCGGTTTGAACCATTGCATAATCTGCAGCTAAGTCGAGAAGGGTTGAGGCTCTACCGATTTCGCGGGTTACATCGCGAATCGGCTTTCCAGCTTCAGCCACAACAATCTCAATGAGCTCCTTAGAGCCCTTTCGGATCTCTTCAGCGGTCCTACGCAGAATTGCTGCGCGCTCAAAGATAGGCATATCTCGAAGCTGTGTGCGGAAGGTTGATTGCGCACTAACAATCGCATCCTCAGCATCATCGCGAGATGCCATGGCCACAGTTGCAAGGGTTAACCCATTGTGTGGATTAACAACATCGAGCTTTTTGCCGCTTCTACCCGGACGCTCTACGCCATTAATCCAAATTCCACGGTTAGGAACAATCTCCGACATTAGTTCTCCCCTTATTCAACTGCTGGAAGTGGATACGCTCCGCGCGCTGTCATCGGAACGTATGTGTCGCGACGAACTTCAACATCGAGCAAGTATGGACCCTTTGCTGCCATTGCACGCTCCATCGCAGCTGGAAGATCGGCCACTGACTTAACCTTTTCAGCTTTTAAGCCGCATGCGTTAGCAATCGCAGCGAAATCAAGCTCGTAAGGTGTGCCGTCATGGTGCTTGAATCGTGTGAAGAAGTCCTGATTTGGACCGAAACGCTTTGCTTGTGGACCATCAACCGATGCCCATGCGAAGTCATTTGCCACGATGTAAACGATTGGAAGGTTTAACTCAACAACTGTTGGATAGATGTGCAAACTCATAGACATCGATCCATCACCAGTGATAACTGCAACCTTCTTGCCTGGTGCAGCGAGTGCTGCACCTGCAACTCCACATGGACCAAATCCCATCGATGCGCCACCAAGTGAGGTGATGAAAGTATCTGGTGCGTAGGTTTCAAACTGCTGAATGATCCACTTTTGTGAGTTACCAACATCTGTCATCATGACGCCATCCTTTGGAAGCGCCTTACGAATTTCACGTGTTAGTCGACCTGGCTCAATTGGATTTGAGTCTGGGTTAAAGCAAGCCTCAACCTCTTTATGCCAAGAGGCCTTAACCTCATTGATTGAACTCCACCAATCTTCACGCTTTGGTGCTGAATGCTTAGTCTCCTTAGCAATCGCTAATAGATCTTCAGCTACAGCTGCTACATCTCCAACGATTCCTTCAGCCACTGGGTAGTAACGAGCGATCTCATTAGGATCGATATCAATCTGAATAATCTTTGTTGGTGGAACAGAGAAAACCGCTCCATCTGTATAGCCTGCAGTATCGGTCTCAGAGAATCGAGTGCCGAATGCAAGAATTACATCAGCGCTTCTAAGTGCGTGGTTAGCTGTTGTTGTTCCAACCCAACCGCTAACACCCAAGCTCAATGCGTGAGAGTCTGGGACTAAACCCTTACCCATTGATGTTGTAACAATAGGGATATGCAACGCCTCTGCAAGAGCGATGATCTGCTTGCTTGATTGGCCTCTATTTGTACCGCCACCAGCTAGTAATACTGGACGCTTAGCTGTTGAAATAAGATCAAAGGCGCGCTTTGTAGCTTGTGCATCGCCTCGTGTTCGTGAGTTAGGAACGAAATCAAAGAAGTTCTCTGGGAACTCAACCTCGGCAAGCTCGGTAAACGCCTCCTGCGTAATATCGATATGGACAGGGCCTGGACGACCACTAGTAGCCTCTTTATAAGCCTTGAGGAAAACCTCAAGAAGTTTTTCAGGCTTGTTAACTGTCCAAGAACGCTTAACGCTTCCACGGAAAATATCTGCAGTACCTGCATCACGTTGGTGAACAAGTTCTTGGAACGCACCGCGACCTTGGGTCTTTGTCCAAGCATCACCTGTAATAACGATCATCGCTGAAGAGTCCAACATCGCACTCATAACACCGGTAAGGGTGTTTGCTGCGCCAACGCTATTGTGTGCAAGAACTACGATTGGTTTGTGCTTGATGCGGTAGTACGCATCTGCCATGTATCCGGAGGTCTCCTCATTTCGGACCATGATCGCAGTGATTTTATCTTTTCTTGTACGCAGCGCGTCCAAGAGATCTAGCACCGTATGACCAGGCACTCCAATTACATACTCGACTCCGAGCCGAACGAGAGACTCTGCGACAATATCCGCTCCTCTTAGTTTTTGCATTTTTTCCCTTTCGTTCAGCGGCTAAGCAGCGATTGCTCGGTCGAGGTTGTGTCATGTTTTAAATCTTGATTTATCTCTTCAGTTGAGATTCTTGAGTTGCAAAGATGCGAGCGCATGGCCTCAGCAGCAGCGCTTGAATCCCTGCGAATCATCGCCTCAAGAATAGAAAGGTGTTCCCAATAGGCATCTCTTGCCCTTGCTGGCTTGTACCCTGAAAAGATTCTGGTGAGCTTAAGTTTGTGATGAACCTTTTGAATCTCATCGAGTAGCGCCTGGTTGCCAGCTAACTCGCAGACAGTGGCGTGAAAATCTAATTCGACTGGATAGCGGCCACCGTGCTCGACCATAGATGTTTTGGTGATTGTGAGCATCTCTTTGATCGCGATAAGTTTTTCAGTTGAGGCGCGGAGTGTGGCCTGAGAGACGGCGAAGACTTCGAGAGCCTCTCTTAACTCATAAAGCTCTGATAC
>CAIMCU010000036.1 GCA_903839585.1 uncultured Actinomycetes bacterium
GATTCAAAACTTTACGTATTAGAGGCTAACCCGCGCGCTTCTCGCACAGTCCCATTTGTTAGTAAAGCCACTGGAGTGCCCCTTGCGAAAGCGGCAGCGCGCATATCGGTGGGACAAACGATTGCAGAGCTGAGAGCAGATGGAGTACTTCCTTCCCATGGTGATGGAGTTGCTAAAGGAATCTCCGTGAAAGAAGCGGTTCTGCCATGGAACCGTTTTCGCAGAACTGATGGACGCGGCGTAGATGCGGTGCTTGGACCTGAGATGAGATCTACTGGTGAGGTTATGGGAATCGCCGCCACCTTCGGTGAAAGTTATGCAAAGTCGCAGATTAGCTCCTTTGGTCCGCTACCAAAGAGTGGGACCGTCTTCATCTCACTAGCCGATAAGGATAAAGAGTCGGGATTAGCGCCCGCCAAAGCTTTTGTGGATCTCGGTTTCAAACTCTTAGCAACGGGAGGTACCGCCGACTATCTAGCGATGAGGGGGGTTTTAGCGCACAAGGTTCGTAAAAACTCTGAAGGCGTTGGACCGTTGGGTGAGAAAACAATCGTTGAGCTCTTAAATAGCGGAGAGATTGATTTAGTTATCAACACTCCAGTTGGCAGGGGAACTCGCGCCGATGGGTGGGCTATCCGTACCGCAGCTATACAGAGGTCGATTCCCTGCATTACGACTACAGCTGGTTTTAGCGCCGCGGTTGAGGGAATTCGCTCACTTCAAAAAGGTGAGTTAAAGGTCTGGCCTATTCAAGAATGGTTAAACTCTTAATGTCCACAATCAATAGGTCAGCCTCACAGTTCATAGCCAGTGTGGTCTCCAACAAAAGGGTTGGTCAGTACCATCAGTTAATTCTGCAGGTTGGCGATATTGTCACTTTTTGCAAGCCTGGCAACTTCATTGCCATCAAGGTGGGCGGAGAAAGCTCGCGAATGATTTTGCGAAGAGCTTTTGCTATCTCTCGCACATCTCAAAGCTCAAGCTTCGGGGGAACTATTGAGTTGATTGTTGCTCCCTTCGGATCGGGGTCGAGTTGGCTGTGCTCTCAGCCCGAAGGCTCTGAGTTAGATGTGGTCACTCCGCTAGGAACAGCTTTCGGAATTCCAACCGAACCAGTTAAGGCGTTGTTAGTTGGGGGAGGGTACGGCTCCGCTCCGCTCTTTGGACTAGCTGAGGTATTAAAGCTTCGCGGTTGCAAGGTAGATATGTTGCTCGGCGCAAGTACGGGCGGAAAGATTTACGCGCCCATGGAGGGCAAGCGTTCTGCTAACTCCCTTCGAATTTACACTGAAGATGGTTCGATGGGCGAGAAAGGTAGGGTCACCGATCCCATCTGGGCGTTGGTTCAAGATAACGCCGTCGATGTCATCTACTCATGCGGACCTATGCCTATGTTGGCGGCGATATCGAAGTTGGTAGAAGGTACAGATATTGTGCATCAATGTGCGGTTGAAGAGTCGATGGCGTGTGGTGTTGGCGTTTGCATGACCTGCGTTTTACCAGTTGCCAATGATCAAGGGCAGGTATCGATGTTGAGATCATGCATCGATGGTCCTGTCATGGATGGATCCTTGGTGCAATGGGATTTAGTTGGTCAAGTACATGAGGTGCATCAATGACCACATTTGATTTCTCAACCACCTTAGGTTCAGCTTGGTTTCCAACCCCCATCTTTACAGCTAGTGGCTGCGCAAGTTCGGGTAAAGAGCTTTCCCAGTTCTTTGATTTGAAGGATATCGGTGCCGTTGTTACTAAGTCGGTGATGTCAAAACCTCGACATGGACGTCCAACGCCACGCATGGCTGAGACTCCTTCGGGGATGCTCAATAGCATTGGGTTGCAGGGACCGGGAATAGACTCCTTTTTAGCCAATGACTTACCTTGGCTTATCGAACAGAAGTCTCGAGTTATCGTTTCAATCGCAGGTGAAACCGTTGAAGAGTATGCGACATTAGCTAGACGGATTAGATCAGTTTCTGGCATAAGCGCAGTTGAGGTAAACATCTCCTGTCCGAATGTAGAAAATCGCGGTTTAGTATTTGCGTGTGACCCTGATGCATCCCGAAGGGTTGTAGATGGAGTCAGAAAAACAATCGGCGGTGAGTTACCGATCATCGTAAAACTCTCTCCCGATGTTACAAATCTCCCCGAGATAGCTGCAGGGGTAGTAGATGTTGGCGCGGATGCGTTAGCCCTTATCAATACCGTCCTTGGAATGGTTATCAACCTTGACACGATGCGCCCGCACTTGGGAGGAAAGACTGGTGGGCTTTCAGGGCCAGCGATAAGGCCGGTAGCTGTTCGCGCGATTTATCAGGTACATGCCGCGCTTCCGAAGGTACCGATACTTGGCATGGGAGGCGTCTCTTCGGGGCGTGATGCGTTAGAGCTTATCTTGGCAGGTGCATCAGGGGTCTCAATCGGTACAGCGAGCTTTGGTAATCCAACAGCGTTAATGCAGGTTCAACATGAGTTGAAGGAGCTTTTAGTTGCACGCGGCTTTACCTCACTTTCTGCGGCGGTTGGTTTTGCGCATAGGGAGGAGATGTAATGGCGAAGGCACCGATTATTCTGGCGGTAGATACCTCCGATTTAGAGGTTGCAAAGAGTTGGATCAAGGCAACACAATCTAGTATCTCTGTCTATAAGTTGGGTCTAGAGTTCTTCCTCAACTTTGGAGCTGTCGGCGTCCAGGAGATTGTTGATCAAACCGGAGCATCCATCTTTTTGGATCTAAAACTTCACGATAGTCCTCATACAGTTGCAGGTGCAGCTCGGGCTGTAAAAGAGTTGCATCCTAGATTTCTTACTGTTCACGCATCAGGTGGTTCTTCGATGATTAGTGCAGCCGTTAAAGAGCTAC
>CAIMCU010000037.1 GCA_903839585.1 uncultured Actinomycetes bacterium
CCTGCTGTTGTTCGTATCCGCAAGGTAACCCTTGATGGAGCAGAGCGTGCACGCGCAACCTCTCGAGCAAAGAAGAGCAATCAGAGCTAATTTCTTATAAAAAGAGTTAATAGGCGGGAAAGAGGATGTTAACGAGCACATCCTCGGCCGGCTATTAACTCTTTTTTATTTCTAATTACTTAATTACTTATTGTTTGCAAGTGTTGCTGGGTGTTGAATAACAAAGAGTGGAAGTGAACGAGCCTTTGCATCGTTGATGCCTTTGACACGAGCATCGCAGTGCTCTGCAAGGATCGCATAGGCATCCATACCCATCAGAGCTTGCAGCTCTGTGCGGTTAGAGATGTAGACAGGCTCTGATCCAACGTGGGCATCAGTATTTGCGGTGCAGTACCAATCAAAGTCATCTCCGCCATCGCCCCATGCAAGACGTTCGTACTCGCCGATCACAGTGATTGAGTACTCACGTTCGCCGACTTCGCGTGTTTCATAACTTCTGCGAAGGGGAAGTTGCCAACATACATCTGGCTTTGTGTCTACAAAGTGGCGGTTCTCTTTTTGCGCTAAGTGGTGCAGTACACAACCAAAGCTTCCAGTAAATCCAGGAGCGGTGTAACCCTTACGGTTTAGGAAGATGCACGCATCATCGACAGTTCGAGTCTTACGCTCTTTGTCCTCATCAATATCTGAAATACGCATTTGACCGTTTGGCTTCTTTGGTTGAGCTTGCTCCCAGAACTGCCACATGTCAGGTGTTAAATCAGCAGCTGCTTTACGGACGCGCACTTCATCATCTTCATCTGAGTACATCGCACCTTCTGTGCAACATCCATCATTTGGACGGTTTTCAAAGACGCCTTTGCAACCATCACCATAAATACAGGTCCAAAAAGATGTAAGCCAAGTTAGATCGCACTTGAAGATTTCTTCGGGGTCATTTGGGTCTGTGAACTCGACCCAATCACGTGCAAAACCTGGCTTAATTTCAGACATAGTCGCAGAGCCTACGCGTACTCTTTCGCTATGGCTAATTCAGAAAAACGGGTCGCTGTCATTGGCGCCGGTGTTATGGGCGAAGCGCTCATATCTGGTCTCATTGCATATGGCATTTCGCCATCTTCAATCACCATCTCTGAAAAGCGAGATGAGAGAGCAGCTGAGTTAAAGGCTCTTTATAAGGTTTCCAACGCACCCTTAGGTGAAAACGTCGCAAACTGCGATCTCATCCTTTTGGTCGTTAAGCCCCAGGATGCTGCTGAAGTACTTAGTGAAATCTCGCAGAGTATTAAGCACGGAACCTTAGTTATCTCATTTGTAGCCGGCAAGAGAATCTCATTTATCGCTGACTGTATCGGGACTAGTGCAAATCCAGTCATCCGAGTAATGCCAAATACTCCGACCTTGGTTGGCAAAGGAATGGCTGCGATCTCTTGCTGTGGGTTAGTCACACAGGATCAAAGAGAGTTTGCACTGGGCTTCCTTGGCGGCGTTGGAAAGGTCATCGAGGTTGATGAAGAGTTACAGGATGCGGTTACCGCTACGAGTGGATCTGGGCCTGCCTACTTCTTCGCCTTTGTTGAGGCCATGGTCGCTGGTGCGAAAAATCTTGGCCTTTCTCATGAAGATGCAACGTTGCTCACCGTCCAAACAATTGTCGGAGCTGCGGCGTTACTTGAAGGCTCGCAGGATGATGCGAGCGTCCTACGTCAAAAGGTCACAAGCCCACATGGAACGACAGCGGCAGCACTTGCATCCTTTGAAGCCTCAGATTTGAACTCGGCGGTAGCAAAAGCGATGGCCGCTGCGCACAAGCGCTCTCAAGAATTAGCTTAAAAATGAAGAGGCTCCTAACCGTATTTATCGTCTTAGTTCTTAGTTATCCTCAACAAAGTTTTGCAGCCCCTAAACCAGTTACAGTCAAAGAGGTTGCACTCCTTGCAACTGATGCAAACGCTGAAGGTGGATTGGCACTTGGAAATCAGGTAATCACCTTTGCTAACCAGAGCAACGCGACAGCAGATATCTCTATAACATCCCGCGATACATCTGGATTAACAGTGTGGACCAAAGTTATTGACTCTGGACGAGATGAAATTGCTTCAGCAATCGCCACCGATGGCAAAGGCGCAGTATGGCTAGCTGGAGTAAGTGCAGCCGCCTCAACCCCCGACACATCAACGGTTGTTGGCCCCGTGAGCAACCCTGATGGAGTCAGTACAGAAAAGCCACAAGTTACGCGAAGAGATCTAACTGAGATCTCCTTATGGCAGCTCTCTCCGGCAGGAGAGCTCCTTTCAACCTACACAACAACTCTTGGAACAGCGGGCTTAGTTACTGCAGTATCAGTTTCTACCTCTGGGGTCTCAGTTGCCGGAAGTAAAAGAGATGGAGTATTTATCGTAAGCGCTTCTGCGACCGGAGTTTTTTCAAAGGTAATCTCATTCGGTACCTCAAAGACCACAATTAACTCCATTGCTCGTGCATCCGATGGCGGTCATTACTTGGCTGGAAGCAGTGCGGAAACTTTGGGTGGCAAGAAGCCTGTCGGAGCTCGCGATGGAGTTTTGATCAAAGTGTCGAAGACTGGCGCATTAAGTACGGTTGTTAGAAGTTCAGCCGCGGGTGCATCTCGCTCCTGGAACTGTTCAACCTCCAATCTATTCTCGGTCGGTGATGTCAAGAGTTCAAAATCATCTGAAGTAGCAATCACCAAGTTCACAACAAGTTTTGCGCCAACATGGACGATGCGCCTTCCATCATCTGGTGCAAATGCATGTTCTATTGGAGCAGCGGGTTCTTTTCATGCAGCCTTCACACAAAGCAGCGCTCTTAAAGGGTTTAGTGGAGTCAAGGCTTCAAAAGGTCAGGGAGTAATCCTTGCAATCGATTCAAAAGGCGTTATTACTGGCGCGGTATCTAACTCCGCAATGGGTCTTGTATCGCGATCAGCTGGTTATGAGCTAGTTTGGGTCACAGGCCAACTTGTGTTTACCTTACTGGTTGTTTGGTACGCTTGGAAATGGACTAACCCCGAAGGTTAGCCCTGATTTATGATGCCGGTCAAAAGAATTAGGAGAAAAACCATGAAAGCGATTGTATACACAAAATATGGACCGCCAGATGTTCTTCGTCTCGAAGAAGTGAAAAAGCCTGCTTTCAATGAAGATCAAGTGCTGGTAAAAGTCCACGCAGCATCCATCAATGCGAGCGATTGGCATTTGCTGACTGCCGACCCTTTCCCCTTGCGTCTGACGGGCGTTGGGCTTTTCAAACCTAGGAACACTATCCTCGGCGCTGACATTGCAGGGTGCGTTGAAGCAGTTGGCAGAAACGTCAAACAGTTTCAGCCAGGGGA
>CAIMCU010000038.1 GCA_903839585.1 uncultured Actinomycetes bacterium
TTACTTTCTGCGCTGTTGCAGCTGAACATCCTTTGGCTACACAAGCAGCCGCTAACAATCCAGCGC
The DNA here is from genome assembly GCA_903839585.1 of uncultured Actinomycetes bacterium. GTDB lineage: Bacteria > Actinomycetota > Actinomycetes > Nanopelagicales > Nanopelagicaceae > Planktophila. Next base: position 67 of record CAIMCU010000038.1, read on the forward strand.
TTGCCGCCTTTATTGAGAAATGCAAAACCGGTAGCGTGATTGAAGCCGATCTAGCCACACAAGAAAAAGAAGGGATGTTCACTGGTTTGTATGTGACCCATCCCCTGACGAATGAACCGGTACCAGTCTGGATCGGTAATTATGTGTTGATGTCTTATGGTGATGGTGCGGTGATGGGCGTGCCTGCACATGACGAGCGTGATTTTGCATTTGCGCTCAAGTATGACTTGCCTATTAAGCAAGTGATTGCCTTGCGCGGCCCTTCTGAGATGTTTAATGCCACCCGTTGGCAAGATTGGTATGCCCAAAAAGACGGGGTTGAATGCCTTAATAGTGGTAAGTACGATGGCATGTCATATGAGGAGGCAGTTGCTGCTGTCGCCAAAGATTTAGAAGCAATGGGTATCGGTGAAATCAAAACGACTTATCGTTTGCGCGACTGGGGAATTTCTCGTCAGCGCTATTGGGGTACCCCGATTCCCATTATTCACTGTGGTGATGATCAAAATCCAGGATGTGGTGCAGTTCCAGTTCCAGAAGCGGATTTACCGGTGGTATTGCCTGAGGACTGTGTACCGGATGGCAGTGGAAACCCACTCAATAAGCGTGCGGACTTCCTCAATGTGAAGTGCCCAAAATGTGGCAAGCCTGCGCGTCGTGAGACCGATACGATGGATACTTTTGTGGATTCTTCTTGGTACTTCATGCGTTACACCGGCCCTAAAGCGACAACAATGGTCGATGAGCGTAATGAATACTGGATGCCCATGGACCAATACATTGGTGGTATTGAGCATGCCATCTTGCATTTACTCTATGCACGTTTTTGGACTAAGGTCATGCGTGATCTCAACTTGATTACCTTTGATGAGCCTTTCCAGAATTTGCTAACCCAAGGCATGGTTCTCAATGAAACCTATTACACAGAAGATGCCTCTGGTAAGAAGACATGGTTAAACCCCCTTGATGTTGAGTTAGATCTTGATGACAAAGGTCGCCCCCAAGGCGCCAAGTTAATAGGCGACTCCTCTGGCACCCCGGTCATTATTGGTGGTGTTGAGAAGATGGCCAAGAGCAAGAATAATGGTGTTGATCCACAGGCCTTGATTGATCAATATGGCGCCGATACTGCTCGTATCTTTACGATGTTCGCTGCCCCACCAGAGCAGCAGTTGGAATGGTCTGGTGCCGGTGTTGAAGGCGCATCGCGCTTTTTACGTCGCGTTTGGATGTATTCCAGTAGTCAGGCTACTGCTATTAGTGCTGCATCAGATAGCTTGCCAGCCAACTTAAGTGACGTTGAAAAACAATTGCGTCGCGAAGTGCACTCCATTTTGAAGCAGGCTAACTTTGATTATCAGCGCCGTCAGTACAACACCGTTGTCTCTGCTGCCATGAAGATGTTAAATGTTCTTGAGCCAGTGAAGTTGGGTGATGGCAATGCTATTAGCGCTCCTGTGTTGAGAGAGTGTTTGGGCATTCTCTTGCGCATTCTTTATCCAGTAGTGCCTCATTTGACACATGTGCTTTGGAAGGATGCTGGGTACTTCAAAGTATTTGGACCTATATTAGATGCCCCATGGCCTAAGGTAGACGAGGCAGCCTTGGTTCAAACTGAGATTACGCTCATGTTACAAATCAACGGTAAGTTACGCGGTGATATTCGTGTTCCGGCTGATGCGTCTAAGGAACAGATTGAGTCTTTAGCATTACAAAGCGAGCCGGCCTTAAAAGCTCTAAATGGCGGACCACCCAAGAAGGTGATTGTGGTTCCAGGTCGTTTGATCAACATTGTCGCTTAAGTCATTGCCCAGACCTTTAATAGAAACTGAATATATGAGCCAAGATCAAAAAATGCAGTTGGATGCAAAAGGAATCAATACTTTGCGCCGGGCTACGCTTGGTCTATTCGGCTTGCTGTCAATGGGCTCATTAATGGCTTGTGGCTATCGTTTACGTGGCATGGTTGATCTTCCCTATAAGGTTATTGCTATTACTGGCAATCCTTCGCCGCCGATGCGGGCTGATTTACAGAGAGTTATTTTGACTGGAACAGATGCGAAAGTGGCTATTAATCCAAAGGATGCGGATTTAATTCTAGAGATCACCAACGATATTAGTGGCCGAGAGATTTTGGCATACAACTCTAATGGCCAAGTTTCTGCCTACCGTTTAAATATTCGAGTTGGCTTTAGGGCTTTTGATACCGCAGGTGCTGAAATTGTTCCTGAAGCGGAA